>NZ_JAWRVL010000013.1:0-125763 GCF_036663595.1 Halalkalibacter lacteus | reverse complement strand
TATGCAGGCATTGATCCTCGGATTTACCAATCAGGGAAGTTTACAGCATCTATCAATCGCATCACCAAGAGAGGATCTACAAAGCTACGTCAAACACTCTATACAGCTGTTCAGTGTGGGTTAACGAATAACCGAAATGCGAAACTCCGAGAGTATTATGACAAAAAAAGAAGTGAGGGCAAGCCTCACAAAGTAGCCATAATAGCTTGCGCCAACAAGCTATTGCATTGGATTTATGCCATCTTAAAACATAAGCAGAAATACACAGCATAATCCGATGCAAATAATTACATCACTTACAAAAACTTCAAATTATATTATTGAAGTTTCTTTGTCATGCATGTTTTTATTATAACATCTTTAATCTAGTATTATTACTTAAGAAATGTTGACTTATATTAGCTGGTATAATGGAATAACTGAGTAGCTTCTTTAGCTAGTTAGAATAAGAAAAATAGCATTACTTCTTAGTGAAAAGTACATGTAATCCGTATTAATAACAAACAACCTTAATTAGGTTCCTCTAACCACAAATCGACTTTTTCCTTTATTTTTTTTTCGAGTTTATTTACGCTCCTAGTGTCCTTTATGGCTTTATTCGCATATTTCTTCGGAAACATCTCTTTTATAGAATCAGTATACATATCCCCATTTTCTGGTTCTTTATATTCTATAACTGAATATGTATCATTTTTATTTTTTAACTTAATCAATACTGGAAAAGAACCACCCGATTGTTCCTCATCCTTAGTAACACGATTAAATCCCATGTAAAGAGAATATATATATACTTCAACAATTCCATCGATTTCTTTGGCACCATAAACCTTATGGGCTTCAAACTGTTTCTCTGTTTCATAATATTTGTCTTTATTGTAATCTAAAATAAACTCTGAAATAACACTATTCATTTCATCTGTTACATTTATAGATTTCCCTGAAGTTGAACATGCAGTAGAGATTATTACTATAAAGAAAAACACTAGAGATTTACTTATCATTTTTTTCATTTAACTTCCTCACCTTAAAATAATAATTCATAGAAAACTTATCATAATTTAATTCCCTTATTTTTCAAACCTACTTCTTCAATTGAATAAGAAAAAGGAGCTACAATAGCCCCATTGATCTTCAACTCTTGCGCTCTTTAATGGGATAACTAAAATATGACCTCAATCCTAAAATCACTTAATTCTTCTTCAACTAACGCTCTATGTTTGTTCAACTACCCTGAAATCTTTTCCTATTTATCTTAAAATAAGATAGCAAGAAACAAATAAACATAAAACAACAAAGGTATAAGCGAAATATAAATGCAAAATAAAAAAGATTCCTGAAATGAAATTAAAGTGTTGGTGAGTTTTTTAAATTTGCATTGCCTAACTCGTTGAAATTGCTATAATCAGCAATAAAGTTTTCTAGATTCCCGCAATTATGATAGTCATCTTCATTCCATCTACTGTACTATGAAAAGCATAAACAGGTTGATAATAGCCTTTGGAATCTAAAAGATAGCTCACCTCTACTTTGTGGATATGTAAAGATTCTATACTTTTATTTTCAGAGTAATGTTGAAATTTCCCATCTGAAATTTCTTTGTATGCTTCTTGTTCGCTTTTTATTTGAACATCCCTTACCTTGTCATAGGTTATTAAATGATTATCAATAACTTTTACTGTATCGTCGTTGTAATAACTAACACCTAAAACTCCATCTATAAGCTGATTTTCTATTACCTTTTTATCTACAGCCCACTCATAGCTTCCAGTATCTACTTTTTGAAAAAGTGAGTCTTGAGGTACATGTATTCCGAATTGTATTAATTCTTCTATTATGGTTTCTTCATCTACATCTTTTGGCACCCTATCTTCGTCAAAGCTTGAAAAATCCTTATAACTGTAACTTCCATCTAAGAGACGAAACCATATATTATGAGATATCTCATCTCGAATCCAATAAACACCCTCATTCTGATAGGAAATAACCTCCATATTCGATGTATCAAGATTCATTTTCCCGAAAAAATCTATGACAAATTCATCAGCAGCAGCCTTTGTATAGCTCGGTGCCATATAGACAGGGACTGTTGTTCTATTATCGTCGAGCTGTATATCAATGGTGGTTGTTGCTTGTGTCATATTAGTCCTATCAGTTGACACAATAGAGAGATTTCCAAATTCCTTCAAATGGTAGTAAATAAACATGCTTCCAAATAAGATAACTACTAGAAATAAAGGTGAAAAGTACAAACATGATCGCTTTACTCCCTTTGCTTTTATTGTGATGAAGCCCATGATAATCCCATATCCAATGATTGCACCCAGTAGATTGTTAAATAGATCATCAACGACAAAATTACCGTATCTCGTCACTAACTGAATACTTTCAATGGAAAGGGTAAATAACAATGCTGCTCCGATTGTCCAAAGAGCCCTTTTAAAACGTGAATGCAATAGTGGCAAAAGGATACCAAATGGTACAAACATGAATATATTTAAAATTACGAACTGCCAATGCCTAAAGCTAAAGCTATACCAAGCTTCTAGATATGAACTGAAAAAAGAAAAATTCATCCCATAAAAATTTGGACCTCTATTCAAAAAGGTCACTCCAATAACCATGATTACATACCCAGTAAACAACCCTCCAAGAAGTAATTGCTTCTTTGGAAGACTTTTCTTCCCTCCAAAGAGTTTTCTATATACTATGAAATACCCTATAAAGAAAATAATCCCTAAAACAGTTACTACTATCAATGCTAGAAAAAAATATTCCCTAACTATACCAATGATTTCTTGTAATCTCATTTTCTATCTCCCTCATACACAACCATGAATTATATTAATCTTTTCTTTATCTAGTACCTTTCACTACTTTACTATATCACCTCTTAAAATATGTAAGAACTAAGTTTCCAACACTACGCTATTACTTAGTACAATCCTTCACAACACCTAATTATTTTAACATAAATATCCAATTTCACTACCAAAGTTGTTCAATTAAATGGCCCGATTGTTGAATAGCATGACTGGCGTTTTTTAAACAACTTTATTATTTTTTAAACGTCTTTATTGTAAATTAAACAACTTTATTGTTACTTAACATTCTTTTTATTTCCTTAAAAATTTCATTAGCTAGTTATAGTGTATAAAAGCAATTTACTACGTTTGCGCTAGTTCAATTCTTTAGTTATGATGATGTAACAACTACTCTCTAACATAAGTAGCTTTAGAATAACAAAAAAAGTCTTTGACGGTTTTACTCGCAAAGACTTTTTTTGTTATTCTTTAACTATAAAGCGTAGTATGCATTTCGACTGCTATTAACAGCTAAAAACCACATGAAACCTTCGTATGCTAGAAATGCAGGGGCGCCAACTTTTCTTACCAACTGTTTTACAACTTGAAGTGTAATTCCAGTATTGCGCACCTGCCAAATTGCTTCTAATAAAGCTACGCCTGTAGCATCACGTAATATAGTTCTCTCTCTTGATCTTAGACTATCAACAGCTTGTGTAAATTTAGTATACTTTGCATCTCTGGGTAGATTCCTTTTAGGGTTTATTCCAGAATATCTAGCGTTTCCTCTGTTAGTAGAATAGTTAGTCATATAGCCAAAACTCCCACTAACAGCTGCGGTCATAGTCCAACTAGTACTCATAGTAGTAAACAATGGATATTCTTCTTCTTCATTATTTAACGAATTCTGATCTTCTATAAATTGGACACCGTCACTGATATTTTGATTCCCTTTTCCCTTTCCTTTTCCTTTGTTGTTGTAACCTTCGCTTACTATTATGTTTCCTTCAAGATCAGTTGTAATATTTGTTTGGAACCTATCAATAAGTTTTCTTCTCTTATCATTTTTATCACGGACATCATATATTGAAGTTGTGATGATTGTGTTATCACCATCTTCTTCTACTGTCTCTTCGAACAGATGAAGCGACCCATCATTATTTCTAACGATGTAACTTAAAAAGTCATCCGTTTCTACTAATATTTCAAAACGGTCTTCTATATTACTAACAGTTTGTTCTTTTGAAAGTGCCTCCGTTATACCGGTACTAAAAACTACTGAAAAAATAAGGACTCCTACTAAGAGAATCTTTAATGATTTAATTGAACTTTTCATTTCTTTTAACCCCTCCAAATAAGTTCTCATGGATAGGCTACACTTAGTTGGACAATCAAAATAAGGGCTAGTAGAATAATACACAACGAGTGAGGAGCGAATCTACTATGTCCCAAAAAAGAAGAACGTTTTCCACAGAATTTAAGAAGCAAGTGGTTGCTTTATATGAAGGTGGAAAAAGCCGTCAAGATATTGTCCGTGAATACGAATTAACTACATCTGCATTAGACAGATGGCTTACTCAGTTTCAACAGTCTGGTTCGTTCAAAGAGAAAGACAATCGAAGCCCTGAAGAACAAGAATTGATTGAGTTAAGAAAAAGAAATAAACAGCTAGAAATGGAAGTCGATATTTTAAAGCAAGCCGCGCTGATCATGGGACGAAAATAAAAGTGATTGAGAAAAATCGACACT
The DNA here is from genome assembly GCF_036663595.1 of Halalkalibacter lacteus. Classification (NCBI taxonomy): domain Bacteria; kingdom Bacillati; phylum Bacillota; class Bacilli; order Caryophanales; family Bacillaceae; genus Halalkalibacter; species Halalkalibacter lacteus. The sequence goes on along the minus strand of NZ_JAWRVL010000013.1, from coordinate 121,213 downwards.
TCTATTCGGTATCAGCAATGTGCGAAGTCCTACAAATAGCTAGAAGTACCTTTTATTATGAAACAGAAATAGCTGCTCAAAAAGAAAAAGAAAAGGCTAAAGAAGAACAAGATTTAAAAGAAAAAATACTAAAGATCTTTAACGAAAACCGTAAAGTATATGGAACTCGCAAAATAAAAGGAGACCTTTTAAAAGCGGGTCACAAGGTTTCCAGACGTCGCATAGGTAGATTAATGGAGGAACTTGGAATTCAATCGAAGTATGCACAACCGTCCTACAAACCAATGAGTTCCCGCCCCAATGAAGAATCGGTTGGAAACGTGTTAGATCGGGAATTTGAAGTGGATGAAGAGATGTCTGTATTGGTGAGTGACTTAACGTATGTCAAAGTAGGCCAGCACTGGAACTACGTCTGTTTTTTAATTGACTTATATAATAGAGAAATAGTTGGTTACAGCGTTGGAAAACGCAAAGACGCAACTTTAGTTCAACGTGCCTTCGCAACGGTTAATCGGCCATTAGAAAATGTGAAACTATTTCATACAGATCGCGGTTCTGAGTTTAAAAACGTGGCCATTGATGAATTATTAAGTGAAAATGAGATTGAACGCTCATTGAGCCATAAAGGAAACCCTTATGATAATGCGGTGGCAGAAGCGACATTTAAGATTTTGAAAACGGAACTAATCAATGGAGCGCATTTCCACTCTCTTAACCACCTAGATCTTGAACTTTTTGATTATATCAATTGGTACAATAACATCCGTTCGCACAGTGCCCTTGGGTATCAAAGTCCGGTAATTTATCGAAACTTACCCCTTAAAAAGATTGTTTGATTTAGTGTTGACATACCACTCAATACAAAAACAGATAGAAGAAGATTATTACAGTAATAACATTCAAAATTAAAACTTTGATAGCTTCTTTGGTATTACCTTTTCTTAACATAATAAAAAACATAAAGATAACACCTACAAACATTAAAACTAGCCCTGTTGATACAAGATAAGATAATTCAAGAAACAATCCAATGAATACTAAAAGTATTCCAAAATAGGGAGTAGCTTTAATTGATAGTAAAAAAGGATTATTTAATTCTTTTTTTACCTCCTTTTGTTCAGCCTCATCTAGATTTTTAATTTTTTTAATAGACAAGAAAGAGATTAGTAACAAAAATATACCTAATATTATGTAATTTATCAATATATTACCTCCTGTAAAATATAATAATAGAGAGTTGCTCAAACAATAATAACATATATATCCAGTATTGTTGGAAAGTCTTACTCCATTAAATGGCCCTTTTCATGAAGAAAGACGCTTTCCTTATTTCAGAAAAGCGCCCGATTGCGGAAGATCATATATAGAATAGTTTGTTTCTCCTTGAAGAAAAGCACCCGTCATAAAATACTTTTGGAATTCTCAATACCAAGGACAGAGAATATCAATTTTATTTCTTCGTAAGCCCAAAAAATATATATCCGAACAAAACAAAACCTATAATAATAGAAAAAGCGGATTGACTAATAAATAAATAAATATCCGCAAAAATAATTTGTAATGGTTCATAATCAAATATTTGTGTGAACAAAAATAATGCAATCAATATTCTCATTGGTGTTAAACACCCCTATATATCGTTTAATTTTGCTCACCATAAGTAACATTCTTCTTATTCTAGATAAGCCTCCGTTTGTTTAATAAGAAATTATATCTGTAATTATGATAATTTCCAAGCTGGAATTAAAGAATGGAATTGAAAAAAATAACTCATTACAACGTGAATAACGGAATACAAAGCTAATACTGTTATGTATGTAAGAAACCATATATGAAGCGGTTTATTTAAGAATAGATAAAGTAACAGCATCCCAACTGGAAACGGTATTAACACAATTAACCATATAGGTGCACCTAAATATTCAGTAAGTGCACCAAAAGTAACTACTGAAGCTCCGATTACAAGGGATTGCCAAAGAGCTATATCATTCCTAATTAACTGCCCCCCTAAAAAATACGATAGAGAAGTAAGAACAATAGATAAAATAAAACTAAAAAAGTAATTCATTATATTCCTCCTTTTTTCACTAATCACCATATAAATCCAACTCATTCTTCAAGATTACTGCTTGTTACTTTAAGTACAATCCTTCACAACCTCTAATTTTTTTAACATAAATATCCAATTTAACTACCAAGTGTTATTCCATTATCTGGCCCGTTTGCTGAAGAAGGAAGAAATAATTTTTTAACGACTTGATAAAATAAACAGTCTTTCTCAAGAAAAAAACAGTAGCGTAAAGCTACTAGGCCTGATGACAGGGTAGCTGTTCTAGTCCGCAGGATAACTACCAATAAAAGTAAATGATGCTTGAGAGTGCTGTAACTTGTGCATCGAATTGGATTCGTTAAAGTGATTTCTAATTTCGTCACAGAACGTTTCTCAAGCATGGTTAAAAGACCTAGTATCTTTTCCATAGGATACTGGTTTTTTTGTTGCCTTTTTTCTAGGGGAGTGACAAGGCTACCGCAAAGTAAACACCCGTTTATAACAGACGCTGGGTATCAAAATAATCATTATCTAAAAAAATGAAACAGGTTAAGTGCTTTTTAATAAGTCAGCTTTCTGTAACAATGAAAGGATTAGTAAAAATAATGCGTAAGGAAATAGTGTAAGCGACCTTGTGATTCTGATCAGGATGAACAAGGTCGCTTATTATCGTTGTAATAGTTAATCAAAAAACCTTACGTGCTTATTCACTTTTTAATTCATGTTCAGTACAAATAAAGTTGTTTATTTTTAAGAAATCACTTTATTTAACTATAGCGTCCTTTCGTAAGTGTGCTTTTACGAACGGGGGTTTTACCTGCAGACAAAAAACAACACACAAACCAAATATAGTCGCACTATTGAATCTCCATATACCTTATCTTACAGAGCCTTCGCTCAGATAGATAGTGTACAAGCTCAATCCTGTTTTATAATTCTATCTTGCCACTTTTGATATATGTAGATGATAACAGCTAGAATAATCATTATTATAAACATGCCAAAATTCCCCATAACTTCTAATTCATAAATTCCAAATAATATTAATAAATTGAGACCTACAAAGGCATAAAAAGCATCAACCAGAGCATTAGTAAGAATATAAATCCAAAAAGGTTTATCAAAAGTAAAATGGAGCTAATTGCTGAACAAGTAAAACATGCAGATATTATCGTATTGAATAAGGTTGATTGTATATCAAAGAAATGTCAAAAGAGTATCAAAGAGGAGTTACGCAGTATTAATCCAACAGGAAAGATTATTTCGGCAGAATTCGCCAACATCGATTTCAGAACAGTTACAAGTTTGGAAAGAAAAGAAAGAGTCAAACATGAGAAAGTGCACGCTATCCAACATCTTCATATGAAAACATACATTCATACCTTCTTACACCCTATTAGTGAGAAGCTATTTGAAGACTTCTTAAGAACAATGCCCGATAATATCTATCGCATTAAAGGATATACCCGTTTTACAGGAAATCCAGATACACTTCTTTTTCAATATGCTTATGGCATGCCCTTTCATACATATTCAGGATTAAAGATGAACAATACACTCGTTTTTATCGGTGATGATTTAGACCATACCAAACTACGGAAAATACTGTGTAACTTAGAGAAAAATAGCATGTCAGCAGCTCATTAGCATTGTCTAGCTTCTTCTTCTGGTTTGCGTTTGACTTTGAAAAGAGATAAAATCATAATATAAATCGTAATGATTACGTTTTTTGTGCGGTCATATGCTATTAAAGAAAGGAGAGGTAATATGGCAAAAAAATCAAAGGTAGCTAAAGAAAGACAACGCCAAGAATTATAAAAAACCCTACTTGCGGCGATGTCATGACTTTATTTTCAGACCTTGAACATGACCGAGTAATGAAAGCATCCTTTCTTGGTGAAGGCTGTAGCATTAGTATGGCGTCAGCATCTATGATGACAGAACTTATTAAAAACAAGTCACTACAAGACGTCCCTTAGAAAAGCATTTGAGGATTAAATTCGTCATGGAAAGGTAGCAGATAAGATAGACTTAGGAGATAGTTTATCGTTACAAGGAGTCCATAAGTTAAAAGCAAGACATAATTGTGCATTAATGACTCGGCAAGCATTAGATAAAGTTTTAAAAGACGAGAAGGAATACAATGCCCTTTAGCTTATTCAGTAGATAAATAATTAACCATGAACTTTTATTAGTTAGGTTTGAAGGAGGATTTATGATTTCTAAAATACATTCTTTTCAATTAGGAAAATTTCGATTGATGTCCATATCGGATGGCGCCTTCCCTGTTTCCAAAGAGTTCTTTTTCGCGGAAACTCCAGAGGACATCATTCAACACATTCCAGCCAATTTTGATGCTCCACTTAATTTTTTGCTTATAGATACTGGAGACAAGAATATCTTAGTGGATGCAGGATTTGGAGTAACTCACCTGCCAACAGCAGGCAAGTTGCTTAACCATTTAAAAGAACAAGGAATATATCCAGAGGATATCCATATTGTCATTATTACGCATGGACATATGGACCATATTGGCGGCCTTTCAAATAACGGAAGACCGACTTTCCCAAATGCAGAATATATCATGCGAAAAGATGAATGGGATCTATGGAAAAGCAATCCGGAGTCAAATGAATATAGGAAATTGATGCCTTTAGAGGATCGCATGACCTTAATTACATCAGATATAGAGATTATTCCAGGTATCCGTCTCGTTCATGCACCTGGGCATACAGTAGGCCATCTATCCCTTTATATCAATTCGGAAGGGAATGATTTACTGCTGGCTTCAGATATACTTAATGACCCGATAACTCTGCAGCATCTGCCTTCACATATACGTGCAGAGATATCACCTAAACAAGGCTTAAAGACCCGGAGAAGGTTCTTGCAAGATGCAATAGATAAATCAGCACTATTATTTGTGTGTCATTATCCATTCCCAGGATTAGGACATATAGAAAAGGAAGATTTCGGATTGAAGTGGGTTCCTGTGGCTGAAAATTTATAATAGCAAGCTAATTCTATAAAGGAATTAGGGTTCATCGCAGTTTAGAGTGAAACAAAGCTGTCCACAATGAAACTAACAATTGTTTTCAAAGGTGGTAGAAGCGAAAATGAACCAAGAAACTCTTATGCAAGCAGCCCTACAACTCGGTGACGGATGGAAGTCACGAAAACGACATTTGCCCCTGAAACACAAAGTTTAACCATTGCCATTCGGGCTAAAAAAGACCATCTTTTCCCTTGTCCTCATTGTGAGGAACTATGTCCCGTCCATGATTATGGACGAGAGCGAACGTGACGTCACCTAAATTTCTTTCAATACACGACCTATTTACGTGGACGATTGCCTCGTGTCTCTTGCTCTAGATGCAAGGGAGCACCGAAAACAGTCACACCTTCATGGACTCGAGAACGTTCAGGTTTTTCTCTGTATTTTGAAGCCTTTCTTCTCCTTCTTATGAAAGCCATGCCTGTGAAGAAAGTAGCTGACCTTGTTGGAGAACATGATACCCGTCTGTGGCCGATCTTGCATCATTATGTCGATGAAGCAAGAGAAAAAGAAGACTTTTCAAGCGTGACATGCGTTGCCTACGACGAAACGTCACGCCGTCGCGGACATAAATATGTTTCAATCTTTATGGACATGTCTAAATGAAAAGTGCTGTCTGTGGCAGAAGGGCAGTCTCATGACGTCCTGAAAACGTTCAAAGAAGACTGGATGATTCATGGAGGACATCCCTATCTCGTCAAAGAGCTAAGCATCGACCTTTCTCCCGCCTTCATTAAAGGGGCGAAAGAACAATTTCCACAAGCATCTGTGACTTTTGATAAATTTCATGTGATGAAACTCGTGAATGAAGCGGTTGATGAAACAAGAAGACAGGAACAACGTGATGTCCCAGCCTTAAAAAAGACCCGCTATCTTTGGTTGAAAAACGAAGTCAACTTAACAACGGATCAAAAGAAATAATTGCTTTCCCTCAAGGATCAAGATTTTCAAACAGCCAAAGCCTATCAGTTGAAAGTCGCTTTTCAACGTTTATTTGAGTTGCCGACTGACCAAGCAGAAGAGCACTTGACGGAATGGCTATCATGGGCACGTCGTTCGAAGATTGAGCTGATGATGACACATTGAGATAAAATTCATTTATTTCTTTTTCACTAACGGAGTGCGTTAACTAATATTTTCAATCTGTATTAAAACCCTATCATTTTCCCCTTCTTTTATATAACTTGAAAAATAGATATTATTTACTTCAATTAAATTCCATACCATCGGTTCTTCAACAATAATCTTAAATTCTTCTTTTGTTGATGTATCATTTGGGTTATTAACAATAATCCATGCCTCTGTATAATCTTCTGAATAGCCTTTTTCCTTAACTAATATATCAGATGTCGTCGAAGTTGAAGTTTCCCCAGTTGAACAACCTACTACATAGGCACCTCCAAATTTCTCTTCTGTATAATAATTTTCTTCAATAATCCTGTTCGATTGATCAATACCAATTATTTTAAAATATGTTATCTAATTCAATCATTTATTTCAATAAAATAGACGCTTTCCTTGTTCTTGAAAAGCCCCCGTTACTTGAAGAAGAAAAAGCGTTTCATATATTAGAAACAACATTAGCCAGACACTTAATTTATAATTTCTCCATCCTTACTTTCTACATAAATCTTATAAGAATCAGTCGAGATAAAATCTAACTCCTCTGAATCTAAAACCTCCTCAACACTCTTCTGAATATCCATTGCTATTTGCTTAGTGTTTGAGTCGCCACTATCCATATCGATTTTTTGTTAAAAGTTTGCTTTTTAACAAATACTATATTTACTTCATGATAAAAAAGGAGAAAAAAATGAAAGTGTTAGGAATATTTATTTTCATTCTGTTATTAACTTCTGCACTTAGTGTTTTAATGGACCTGCTTTTAGGTTTTGAACTCTCTTACGCATTGTTACAATTATTAAACCCGTTTTGGGTAATAGAAGCGGGAGAAATTGTGATGTTAGTATTTTTTTTATTGCTTACAATTGGTCACCAAATCGTCATCATCATAAAAAAGAAAGCTAATAAACAAGATGGGTCTAGTTAGCTTTCTTCTTGAAATGATTGCGAGTCATGGCGACGACGAGCATGAACAACGGAATGATAATATGGAAAGGAATGTGGATGAAATAAGATGTGATTTTTTGGCCTTCTTCAATATGTTCTGAAAAATCTGAGGCAATCATTATCGATAAGAAGATGAGAATCAGTCCAATTGGAAAAAGAATGTGTTGATGTTTTTTTACCTTGAACAAATCAGCCATTCCAATGACTGCAGCATAAAAATAAATCGCTATTTTAAAAAACATCGTAATTAGAAAGGTAAAAACAACAATAGCATCCAGTCGTTGGATAAACTCGAAAAGGTTGATTTTCCCGATGGTTGATAACAAAGGAAAAATAGATCTCTCAAGTTCTTCAACACCGAGAACGGCGATATTTAAACACGCTGTATAACTTAGGAAAAGACCGCTTACAATTAAGGCGGACAGCCACACTTTTTTTGCTAATTCCGGCCGATTTAAATAAGGAAGCAGCATGGTAAAGACAAACATTTCTGAAAAAGGAAAATAGGTAGTAAGTGGAAAGGCTGTCGTTATGATCGGTTTCCATCCGTTTTCCAAAAAAGGCTGCAAATTACGGAGGTCGACTTCACCTGATAAATAGACGGAAAGATTTGCTGTAACTCCCAAAAAAATCAAGATAACAATCATTACTTCGGCCGTTCTCCCTACTACTTCAATCCCTAGATAAAGCACATAACAAATGGTGAGCACGAACAAGATATGGATCGCAAGTAACGGTGTTTCTATCATAGTCGATGAAAGCAGCAAATCACCGAAGTCACGCAGATTCCGGGCTGCAGCGTACAAGAAATATACAGTGTATAACAAGCCAATCGACCATCCAAGGTATTTTCCGAATATTTTTCTAGCATATCCGGTAAACGGCAGATTCGGATATTGACGGAATAAAAAGTAGTAAATGAAAAATAAGGCGACTCCACCGCACATTCCGAAAAGAATCGCAAGCCAGGCATCTTTTTTAGCACCAATGCCAAGGCTTACGACAACTGCACTTCCAAGTTCAAATAAAAACATCATAGCAAATAGTTGAATGACACTAATTTTGGCTTTCTCCATCGTCTAAAATCCCCTACCGTAACTTTATGATTATTTTATATATGGCTTTGTTCGCAAGCCTGACCGCCGAATAAACGCCTGTACGTTGACGTTGACTTCTGTTTCGGGAAAGACTTCATCATTCCATTTTTTCTCTATCTCCTTCCATAATGTTGGGTCCTTGCGGTTTACATATTCGCCGAACCGGAAAATATCGCTTTTTTCTTCTTTGGCAGCATCTATTGCCATTATGATTTCCTCTTTTATTTCCTCCTCAATCTGTTTCTCAAGCTGTTTAATGATATCATGTTTACTAAGATCGATCGGACAATGGACTTCTACGATGTGAGATTCTGATCGAACTGAGACATAAAAAACGGGTTTATTGTTTTTTATTTCCGTGTTAATTTTCGTTTTCGAGCGTACCATGTCAACAGCAATCCCCTTTTTTTTCTGTTCACAATCAAGGTTTACAATGGTTTTGGTCAATTCATTATTAATCAACATGGCACCGCGTGCCGCATCTTCAACTAACCATCTTTGGAGTTTTCCCCTTTTAAAAATACCAAGTCCTAATAATTCTAGCTCTGCCGGTGGATCTATTACTTGAACGTTTGTCATACTGTTCCCTTTTTCCGGGGGACCAATAATTTGAACCCCAGTTAAAACTGCCACTTCCCCGCTTAATTGTTTAATGACTTTGTCTGCACGGGTAGATGAAAACACTCCCCACGTCTCTTGGGTGGCTTCTAAGGCACCAACAATTTTAGCAGAAGGAATGGGCTCAAGAGATGTCACAATTTGAAGAACGTTCATTGCTGTACTATTTTTGGCGACTAAAACCGGGAAAAGAGTACGAAATCGGGTATCACGTTCAATCCAGTCAAACAAATCTTCAATCCCTTTTTTTCTCGTCAGTTCTTCCCCAATCACCAATAATTGGACATGAGGATAAAAAAGTTCTTGAGGTAACTTGGGCGCAATTTTTCGGAGTGCCTCCTCAACGTTGCTACCTGTAGCCGAATAGATTGTAACAGGAGCTATGTTTCCGTTTACCCCTTGCCCTTGTACACCGGCTATTTGTCCTTCATTTATCACTTGTACTGTGACGTGATATCTGTTATCCAAATCATCGCTTCCTTCATCAATCCCGATCGCGCTTACGATGTCCAGGTCTTGTAATTCAGCACGATCCCAACAACCCGACAGCAATACAGTAGATAAAAGCATAAAAAGAATGATGAATGGTCTATGTTTCATTTGGAACCCCTCTTTGATTCGTCATCAGGTGTTTAATTTTCTCTCGGTTTCGGCCCGCGGTTCTTGCTATTTCCTGTCCTCGTTATGTTCGTTTGGTTTATTAATCGAGGGCGTGTTGACAAAAACGGTTTTGGCATGCGCATGAAGGCATCTTTCCAATCAGCAAAAATGAGTGGGGCAAAGGGTGCCAAATATGGAATCCCGAAAGAGCGTACACTGCAGGTATGTGCGACTAACACAATGAGTCCTAGTCCAACTCCGTAGAGCCCGAAAGAAGCTGCCAACACCATCATCAAAAATCGAAGCAAACGCACCGCATCCATCATCGGATGATGGGGGATGGTAAAACTGGCGATTGCCGTCCCTGCCACAACAATGACCATCGCGCTTGAAACAATTCCTGCTGCAACAGCTGCTTCTCCCAATACAAGTGCACCAACGATTGAAACCGCCTGACCAATCGGCCGCGGCATCCGAACACCCGCTTCCCGTAAAACCTCAAATGTAAGTTCCATTAATAGAGCCTCAAAAAATATCGGAAATGGAATTCCTTGTCGCTGTGCTGCTAGGCTAATTAATAAAGCTGTTGGAATCAATTCCGAATGAAAGGCAGTAAACGAAATAAATAGAGACGGTCCAAAGAGAGTCATTATGAATGCAACAATTCTTAAAAATCTCAAAAAACTAGCCATACTCCAACGTAAGTAATAATCTTCAGCAGTTTGAAAAAATGAAATCCATGTCGCTGGTAAAATGATAGGATTCGGTGTGCCATCAACAAAAATAGTGACACGTCCTTCTAGTAACTGTCCTGCCACCACATCCGGACGTTCTGTTACAAACATGGTCGGCCAAGGTGTCAATGTGTCATCCGTAATCCATTCTTCGATTGTATTGGAACCTCCAACCTCTTCTACTTCAATTTTACCGATCCTTTCTTTGACTTCGGTTAGAAGCTTGTCATCGACAATCCCTTTTACGTACATAATGGCTACATCTGTTTGTGTGATGTTCCCTAGTTTCATCGTTTCAATCCATAGATTAGGGCTTTTAATGCGATGACGAATCATGGCTGTATTGGTAATAAGCGACTCTACAAAACTTTCTTTAGGTCCCCGGACAGCTGGTTCTATTGTAGGTTCTGTAATCGATCGTAACTCCCCGCCTTCTGCTGCACAGCTAATGACTTGGTTCCAGCCATCTAACAGAAGAATGGTTTTTCCTGATAAGAGGCTCAGCAACATTTTGTCCCAGTCCGTTATGCCCTCAACGGTCCCAACTGCTACGATATTCTCTTTAATGTAGGTGAATAATTGGCTCGGAGACTGAGGATTTACACTTTCAGTATTGTGAACGTTACCCATTAGGCGTTCTATAACAAAATTACTAATGATGTTCTTATCGGCTAACCCATTTATATAAATAATCGCAACTTTATGAAGCGAAGGCTTTCCCATTTTAAATTCACGAATTTCTAAGTCACTGCTGTTTCCTAGAGCATCCTTAATATTTTTTAAGTTTTCGTCTAAATGTTCACTGACTTTTTGTATGTTTGATTTGATTTCTGTTTCCTTATACTGTGGTGCCTGCTTTCTTTTGTTGTGGATTTTTGTTAACCGTTTCCATGCACTATTCATTTTCTTATAACACTCCAAGCTTTAGGGTCATCGAATGAAGTTGTTCGATGTGTTCTATTGTTAATAACATCTCTATTTTCCAATTTTTTATACGTTTAAGAAGGATCTCTGATAACTTAACGATTCAGAGATTGCTGACTTTGTAAAACTTAAATTAAAAGAATCTCGTAAGACCTACCAAAAAACATTAAATAGTCTTGATGAAAGAGGCTATGCTGAATGATGCACATAGATAATAATATAAATAAGCATATATACTAAATCCACCCTTGAGTTGTAAGCTTGACACTCCGAACAGAAATCAAATGGGGAGTGTCCCGCCAAATGAGGTGACTAATTTCTTTTGGGCTAGAGCAGGACCCCTGTTACTGGTCCTATAAGTATAGAAAATAGGAAAGTAGGGGAAAATGAATAACTAGAAAAGATGTACAACGTGCGGATTAAATCAATGGGAAAAAGGGGAAGATCCTAGACAATGGAGAAGGCCAAAATTAGTGCTATTCAACTATTTGCCATGATGTTTATGTTTGAATTGGGGACTGCACTGGTCGTAAGTTATGGAATATCAGCCAAGAAAGACGCTTGGCTCGCGATTCTTTTAGGGATGTGTTGTGGAATTGTTTTATTTTTTATTTATTACTTTTTATTTCGCCAATATCCAAATTTACCACTTACCGGATATGCAAAAAAAATATTTGGTAAATACTTGGGGTGGATGATTGGTTTGTTATACATCTTATACTTTTTGTACATGGCTGCCCGACTTTTGCGCGACTTTGGGGATTTGCTGCTTTCATCAACTATGCCAGAAACACCTTTATTGGCAATCAATATCTTATTCGTTCTTGCCATTTGTTATGTGCTTTCTCTAGGGATTGAAGTATTGGGGAGAACAGCAGAAGTATTTATCGTCATCTTGATCTTTTTGGGATTAATAGGAAATTTCCTTATCCTTGTTTCAGGTGATATTGATCTCCATAATTTGCAGCCGTTTCTTGAACATGGATGGAAACCAATTGTAACGACAGCCTTTCCGTTAATTACTACTTTCCCTTTCGGAGAACTGCTTGTCTTTACCATGCTTCTCCCTTATCTAAATCGGCCGGAATTAGCAAAAAAAGTGTGGCTGTCCGCCTTAATTATAAGCGGTCTCATCTTAAGTTATACAGCATGTTTAAATATCGCCGTTCTCGGTGTTGAAGAAGTGGAGAGATCTACTTTTCCTTTGTTATCAACGATCGGAAAAATCAACCTTTTTGAGTTTATCCAACGACTGGATGCTATTGTTGTCTTTACCTTTATGATTACTGTATTTTTAAAAGTTTCTATTTTTTTCTATGGTGTATTAATCGGAATGGTCGATTTGTTTAAGTTAAAAAACCATCAACAAATTGTATTACCAACTGGAGTTATTATTATCTTTTTATCAATGGTGATGGCCGCGAATTTTTCAGAACATATTGAAGAAGGACTAAATATTACAGTCCATTACCTTCATATTCCTTTCCTGATCATCATTCCATTATTAATGCTGCTTGTTACCATGATTGGTAATCGTTTCAAGAAGAAAGATAGATCGGCATCAAATGAAACATAATAATTATTATGCTATATTCCAAAGCCATCGGGTTTAAACAAATTCCGAGGGCTTTTTGATTACCGATAACGCATGCTGTGCTAACTGAATTTATGAGTTTATATCCAGCTAATTGATCAAACTATCAAATGGTTAACAGCTACAAGGTAAATTTATTCCTTAAATTCCCACTGCGGATTCCAGACTACTTCCCACAGATGCCCATCCGGGTCTTGAAAGTGGCCAGAGTATCCTCCCCAAAATGTATCGTGTGCGGGGTCAGTTATAATAGCATCAGCTTTTTTCGCCTGTTCCATTACGTTATCAACTTCTTCTTTACTTCCTACGTTATGACCTATAGTAAATTCGGTAGGACTGGATGCTGTCAGAGGAACCTTTGCCTCATGAGCTATATCTTTGCGATTCCAAATTGCAAGCTTTAAACCTGCTTGTAAGTCGAAAAAAGCAACGGCACCATGCTCAAATTCTTTGCCAACTATACCTTCTGTAGGAAGCCCCAGTCCGTCTCGATAGAATTCTAACGATCTTCCTAAATCATCTACACCTAATGTAATTACAGTAATTCGTGGTTTCATAAATTGATAATGCCTCCTTATAAATTTAATCCTAATATTTGACGTATCCCAATCTTATCAGAACCAGGACACAAGCTTAAACTATTTAGCGATCTTCACAAAAAGGTGTTGCTTTTAAATAAAGTTTGAGCAAAAATACCTCGCAAACCCTTATTTCACAATAAATAAGAGGAATCAATTTTAAACTATAACGTGCTTCCTGCTTCCAGACAAATCCTATTGTTTTACCAAATAGATTTCAACTTCCAAATCTCCATTAACTTAATATTTACAGAACCATTTTTTGCTAACTCTTCTGGTATCGAAAGTTTCATTTCTTTACAAACTTTGATAACGTCTCTTCCAATTAAAAACATACTATATTTTCCGTTTCAAACTATACTTTGAAACGAGTCCCTGTTCTTCATGATTCGTCCAATACGACGTCTAGAAACCGTCCATCCTTTCTTTTTCAGTTCAATCTTGATCTTTCTTTGGCCGTAATTATCACGACTTTTCTTAAAGATATCGATGATCGCTGATGTTAATTCTTCGTCCTGGTCATCGCGAATTTTAGCTTCATAATAATACGTACTTCGGGCCATTTGTAGGACGTCGTCCAACTAAGTGTAACCTATCCAATCATCATATTTTAAGGAGAGGAGGGACAAACCTGTCCCCTGAATAGTTTTGCAAAATAAGAACAAAATAACAGGAAAGTTGGGAGGGGATATCGTTTGAGTATTTTCAGAAAAAAGTTTTATAAAAAGCTACTTAATGATAAACAAAACGATCATGTTCACACCCCAACTGATTCACATTTGAATAAGGACCCATTAAAAGAGAATTTACAAGAGAATTTGGATAGTATTATGCAGGAATTTGGTCACTCATCTGATTTTGTTAGTCGGAAGTTTATATTGGGTCATCCAAGGTCAATTTATGTAGTGGCCCTATATATAGATGGGTTAGCAAACGAAGATATGGTTAATGAACTCATTACTCATGCCCATTCTTTATCCTTAGAGTCAGCTGAACTATTGGAAATCGAAGAAAATGAGAAATCTTATATTGAAAATACCTTTAATCTCACAAGAGAAATGGTATCAACTGTTGGAAACGTAATTGTCGTTACAGATTATCGGACCGTTATTTCCTCTCTTTTGAATGGAAATACGATTTTGTTATTTCAAGGTATGAATCATGGTTTAATTGTTAGTACATTAGGCAGTAATTACAGAGCCATCACTGAACCTACTTCAGAAACAGTAGTGAAAGGCTCTAAAGAGGGATTTATCGAATCGGTTAGTGAGAACACGGCCATGATGCGTCGACGTCTGAAAACAGGCAAACTAAGAGTAGAAAGAAGAAAAATGGGTGATCTCTCAAATACGGATATAGCCATCATGTATATAGATGGCATTGTAAATGATAAGGTTCTAGATGAAGTAAAAGAACGCTTAAATAACATCAATGCTGAGGCTATTTTAGAATCCAACCATATTGAAGAGTTGATTGAGGAAAAAAGAATCACTTTATTTCCTACTGTGCTTAGCACAGAAAGGCCAGATCGGTTATCGAGAATATTAACGGAAGGAAAGATAGCCATTTTTGTGGAGGGAACACCATTTGCTCTCGTTGTTCCTAATGTATTTCCTGACTTCCTTAAATCAACTGAAGATTACACATCTCGCTATAGCATAAGTAGTTTAATAAGAATTTTGAGATACATCACTTTTCATTTTTCATTATTTAGTTCGCCTATATATATTGCATTAATTACATATCATCAAGAAATTATCCCGACTCATTTCTTGATTAGTCTTATGGCCCAACGTGAAGGGGTTCCTTATCCAGCTTTAATTGAGGCCATGTTATTAGAAATTACATTTGAAATTTTAAGAGAAGCAGGTGTTCGTATCCCTCGGGCTATTGGTCCGACAATATCAATCGCTGGAGCTCTCGTTATTGGTGATGCAGCTGTATCCGCAGGTTTGGTTTCTCCTGCTATGACAATTATCGTTGCTTTGACTGCCATTTCAAATTTTACAATACCTTCCTATACTTTGGCGAATACGACTCGAATTCTACGTTTTTCATTTATGATTGTGGCGTCTATTTCAGGTCTTTTCGGCGTGGCTTTAGGGTATTTTATCATGATGGCACACTTATGCAGCTTACGGTCATTTGGACTTCATTATTTATCACCATTTGCCCCATTTTATTTAGCTGGCAATAAAGATGCCATCCTTCGGTTTCCATTTTCTCTTTTAGAAAAAAAGAAAAAGGCTAATACTTTCAAAAACGAATGATTCATGTAAATGAGTTGATGATATGAAATCTAGTTGGTCAAAGGGAATGTCCATTATATGTATGGCAGTAATCATACTTTCAGGGTGCTGGGATCAAAAAGAATTAAATAACATTGCGTTAGTTACTAGCGTTGGAGTTGATACAGCCCCTGAAGAAGATATGCATCTTTTTACGTTTCAAATTCTCATCCCGGGTCAAGTGACTCCAACCATTGGAGGAGGAGGAGGAGACCAGGCTCCTATTACCATTATTACTCAAAAAGGAAAAACGATGTCTGAAGCAGTGCGCAAAGCCGCACAACAGACACCAGGTCAGCTGTATTTTCCTCATATGCAAATGGTTGTATTCAGTGACGAAGTAGCTAAGGAAGGGGTAAAAGTATTTTTAGACGTTTTTGAAAGAGATCACGAATTACGCCCTCTGACTACTGTATTCATTACCAATGGAATTGCAGCAAAGACTGTTTTAAGCACTCTGACTCCAATTGAAATGAAACCGTCTGAAAGCTTGCTTGAAAAAAGTGAAATGAGTGTAAAAAGAGGGGCTTTTACAGCTAGAGTTGATATTGATGAAATCATTAAGGCTGTTGGGACAGCAGGGAAAGATCCCTTTATCGGAGGAGTGAAAGTGATTGGACAACCCCCTGAGGATAGTACTACTAATATTCAACAAGTCGAGCCCAAAGCTGTTATTATTCCCGATACTATTGCCGTTTTTCAAGGCGATAAGCTGAAGGGTTGGCTACAGGAATATTCTGCAAGGGGGTTATTATGGGTGCTAGGCAAGGTGGAAAGTACGATTGTAAATGTTGAGTGTGAGAAGAAAGAAGAGAGTATTAATGTTGAAATCATACGGTCAAAGTCTCAGGTTATTCCTCTATTAAATAAGGATCAACCAGAATTTACTGTTAAGATATTGGCTGATGCAAACATAGGCGAAACGGAGTGTTTTATTAATTTGGCAGATTCGAATGAAATTGATTTGATTCAAGAAAAGGTTATAAAAGTAGTTAAGAAAGAGGCAGAAGTTGCTATCTCTGAAGTGCAGAAGCACCAAAGTGATGTTTTGGGTTTGGGAGCAGCTATATTTCAGGAGGATCCAGAACAGTGGGGATATTGGGAGAAGGATTGGGACAATCATTTTAGTAACGCAAAAGTCAATGTAGAAGCACAAATATTTATTCGTCAATCTGGTTTACGCAATAAACCACTTGAGATACAGTAATGAGTTTCATTAGACATTAGAGTATCGAACGTTACAGAACGGAAAGGGATGGTAATCCAAGTGAAAAAAGAAAGAATTAACGCATGGCAACTGTTTTGCTTAATTGTTTTATTTGCATTCGGTACAGCTCTTGTCGTTAGTTATGGGTCTGATTCGGGACGAGATGCTTGGCTTGCGATCCTCATAGGTGGCTCAGTGGGAGGAACCCTTATTTTTGTGATTTATGGCTCTCTCTATAAACTATTCCCTACTCTTTCGTTAATTTCATATTCCCAAAAAATAGTCGGGAGATGGATTGGGCGTTTATTCGGGCTCGTTTTCATCCTTTATTTTCTTCATGGGTCTGCAAGGGTTCTCAGGGATTATGGAGATTTAATAAATGCATCGATGTTTACGAGCACACCCTTATTTTTCATACATTTCTTAATGATACTAACAATGATGATAGTATTGAGACATGGCGTTGAAGTTCTAGGAAGAATGGCAGAGCTTTCTTTTTTTATTATTATTGTCTTAGGTTTTTTAGGGGTTATTTCCGTTTTAATGTCGGGTAAGGTAGAGACTGAGAATTTATTTCCCATCTTAGAAAATGGTCTTCGGGGGATGTTTTCCACTTCGTTTCCAAGTTTATTTGTAGTTCCTTGGGGAGAAATGTTGGCCATTACTTTACTTTTACCTTATTTAACTAAACCACGATCAGTAATGAAGGCAGGTTTATCAGCCATCCTTTTTAGTACGGTCGTTCTAAGCTTCACCATTATGTTAAATATACTAGTTCTTGGTGTTGATGTATTTACTCGTTCCAATTTTGCTTTGTTTGACACAATTGGAAGAGTGAGCCTGATGGAATTTATTGACCGCTTAGATCCGATTGTTCTTTTAACCCTTATTATTGGTGATTTATTTAAGATGGGGATTTTCTTTTTAGCAGCTGTTATCGGTACTGCGGATCTTTTTTATGTGAAAGATTACAAATCACTTGTTTTTCCTATTGGGATAGTCATCTTGTTAGCATCCTTAACGGTGGCTGGGAATTTTGCGGAGCATATTGAAATTGGAGGGGGAATGCTTCCTCTTTATGTTCATGTCCCAATTGCAGTTATTATTCCAGGTTTATTATTGTTCATCGCGTTGATTCGAAAGCATATGAAAAGAAGCTAAGCTTTTTTTGTGCGCATTTTTTTATAAACAGGATAAAGAATCGTTTTGAAAAGAAGAAACAATAAACTTATTAAAATTAGGTACTCTACGGTATCCATCATCTTATACTGATGTACAAAAGATTCGATGATAGGATAAGAATTTCGACCAATCAAAATTTGAAAAGAAAAGTCAACTAAATGAATTAGCAAAAGTAAAATTGAAAAAATCAGCACTATTTTCAAACTCAATCAACTCCTCTAGGTTGAATAGACAATGTTGTATAGTTACAGTTCTATTACTATGGTTACAGTTTCCCTATTTAAATATTCTTTAATTTGATTTTTATTTGGATGAGTAGGGACAGGAAGCAACAGGACGGTTCTTCCTCTCCCGTGCTTCCTCTTAAACTAGTTCGCGATCCCAGTGTCGATGGGCCGAGATTGCCTGGATAAACTTCTTAGTAAATTCCTTTTTCTCACCACCGCAAACAACCCCTGGACTGCTATCCATATTGTCTACAAGTAGCGACTTTCCTTCTTCGGTAGCACCTATTGGTTTGTAATGAGAAAATGCTTCTTCGATAAAGTAGGTAGCTTGCTTGTGAAACGTTTTGTTTTCCTTACTACCACCAACAATATAAACAGCATCAAACAACACAGAATCTGCTGTTAGAAACGTATGATCAACTTCCAATTCTGTTCCATCAGTGCTCTTTACCAATCCTAACTTCTCACTTAAAATCCCAGGCTGAATACCTACTGCTTTTAACTCATCTAACACTGGTTTGACTTCTGTTCCATTAAAATCACTGCCAATGATCACTGCGACCTTGCGAGTAGTAGGCTTCTTTTTTGTATGTTCCTGACTTAAAGCAGGAGACGATTTAGTAACCCCACTATCTTCGACTTGTGGATGATTCGCTCCAATCGCATCGGCAAAACTTGTAGCCAACTCTATGCTTACATTGCCGAACATATCAACCACTTGTTGCTTTACAGATGCACTCTTTACTTTCCCGAGTTCAAAACTGAATGCATTAATTATATGTGCTTTTTCTGCTTTACTCATACTGTTCCAGAATAAGGTTGCTTGAGAAAAGTGGTCTTTAAAACTTTCGCTTCTTGCGCGCACTTTATGTCCTTCCATTTTCTCTTGATAATGTTTAAATCCACCCTCTGCCTCACTCGTTGTTTCAGGTGTATTGTTGCCAAGAGAGTTATTATGATAGCTGATTGGACCTTTGTTAATTGTTTGACGGCCGTATCCATCACGCTGGTTATTATGGAATGGACAAACAGGACGATTGATCGGCAACTCGTGAAAATTAGGTCCTCCAAGACGAATTAATTGCGTATCTGTGTAAGAAAACAACCGGCCTTGCAGCAACGGGTCATTGGAAAAGTCGATGCCTGGCACTACATGGCCTGGATGAAAGGCAACCTGTTCCGTTTCTGCAAATACGTTATTAACATTTCGATTCAATGTCATTTTTCCGATAATTTGTACTGGTATATCTTCTTCCGGCCAAAGCTTTGTAGGATCAAGGATGTCAAAATCAAAAGTAAACTCCTCTTCTTCCGAAAGGATTTGTACGCCTAACTCATACTCAGGATAGTCTCCATTTTCAATGGCTTCCCATAGGTCTCGACGGTGGAAATCTGGGTCTTTCCCATTAATTTTTTGTGCCTCGTCCCACACAACCGAATGAGTTCCAAGTACAGGCTTCCAATGGAATTTAATAAAATGAGCCTTCCCTTCCTCATTAATAAAACGAAAGGTATGAACTCCAAATCCTTCCATCATCCGAAAGCTCCTCGGTATCGCCCGATCAGACATCGTCCACATGACCATATGGGCTGATTCCTGATTATTCGCGACAAAATCCCAAAACGTATCATGTGCAGATGCTGCTTGTGGCATTTCGTTATGTGGTTCGGGCTTTACTGCATGAATCAAGTCAGGGAATTTAATAGCATCTTGAATGAAAAATACCGGAATATTATTGCCGACTAGATCATAGTTACCCTCTTCTGTGTAAAATTTCGTAGAGAATCCACGAGCATCCCTTGCCAACTCTCCAGACCCGCGTGAACCAGCAACTGTCGAAAAACGAACAAAAACGGGCGTTTTTTTAGAAGGATCTTGTAGAAAACCTGCTTTTGTATACTTTTTCATGGACTCGTACACCTCAAATTCCCCATGAGCAGCAAAACCACGAGCATGCACAATCCGCTCAGGAATACGTTCATGATCAAAGTGGGTCATTTTTTCACGAAAATGAAAATCTTCCATTAACGTTGGTCCACGTTCACCAGCCTTTAATGAAAATTCATCCTCAGATACTTTTACACCTTGATTCGTAGTTAATTTTTTTCCTTGATCGTCGGTTGTGAACTTTTCCAATTGATCCTTTTTGCTGTTACTACCTTTGTTTTTCATTCACTCTCTTCCTCTCTTTTTGGAATAAATAATATGTAAAACTGATATTATTTTGGTAATTCCCGTCAGAATATGAGAGCAAACCTAATTCGTATAGTTTTTTTCAGCTCTTTTTTAGAAAATGATCATTAAAACCGTGTGTAGCAATTTCAATAGCCTCCTTTCTGTTATCACTTATTTAGTTCATACTGGATAGGCTACACTTAGTTGAACAATAAAAATAAGGGCTAGTAGAATAATACACAACGAGTGAGGAGCGAATCTACTATGTCCAAAAGAAGAACATTTACCACAGAATTTAAGAAGCAAGTGGTTGCTTTATATGAAAGTGGAAAAAGCCGTAAAGATATTGTCCGTGAATATGAATTAACGGCGTCTGCATTAGACAGATGGATTACTCAATTTCAACAGTCGGGTTCGTTCAAAGAGAAAGACAATCGAAGTCCTGAAGAACAAGAATTGATGGAGTTAAGAAAAAGAAATAAACAGCTAGAAATGGAAGTCGATATGTTAAAGCAAGCCGCGCTGATCATGGGACGAAAATCGAAGTGATTGAGAAAAATCGTCACCTCTATTCGGTATCAGCAATGTGCGAAGTCCTACAAATAGCTCGAAGTACCTTTTATTATGAAACAGAAATTGCAGCTCAAAAAGAAAAAGAAAAGGCTAAAAAAGAACAAGAATTAAAAGAAAAAATACGAAAGATCTTTAATGAAAACCGTAAAGTATATGGAACTCGCAAAATAAAAGGAGACCTTTTAAAAGCTGGTCACAAGGTTTCCAAACGTCGCATAGGTAGATTAATGGAGGAACTAGGAATTCAATCGAAGTATGCACAACCGTCCTACAAACCAATGAGCTCCCGACCAAATGAAGAATCTGTTGGAAACGTGTTAGATCGGGAATTTGAAGTAGATGAAGAGATGTCTGTATTGGTGAGTGACTTAACGTATGTCAAAGTAGGCCAGCACTGGAACTACGTCTGTTTTTAAATTGACCTATATAATAGAGAAATAGTTGGTTATAGTGTTGGAAAACGCAAAGACGCAGCTTTAGTTCAACGTGCCTTCGCAACGGTTAATCGGCCATTAGAGAATGTGAAACTATTCCATACAGATCGCGGATCTGAGTTTAAGAACGTTGGCATTGATGAATTATTAAGTGAATTTGAGATTGAACGCTCATTGAGTCATAAAGGAAACCCTTATGATAATGCAGTTGCAGAAGCGACATTTAAGATTCTAAAAACTGAATTAATCCATGGAGCTCATTTCCACACCCTTCCCCACCTGAATCTTGAACTTTTTGATTATGTCAATTGGTACAATAATATCCGTTCGCACAGTACCCTTGGCTATTTAAGTCCAGTAGGATATCGAAACTTAGCCCTTAAAAAGATTGTTTGATTTAGTGTTGACATACCATATTCGAATTCACGGATCATTAGATTACTTAACACCAACTGAATACAAGTTAATGAACCTTTAATTTTTTGTTCAGTTTAGTGTTGACATACCAGTTGATAATAGCCACTTCGTTTAATTGAATACGAAAGGCTTCCTCATCTACTTCTCAAATAAAAACGACTTTATATTTCCTCCTCATCAAAAAAAACCAAACACAAATTATGTTTAGTCTTTAAAGATCTTCTTCAACTGACGTCTCCATTAGTTAAAGAACCAATTTTTGGATACTATTTTTGCTATATAATTCTTATAATACACCCATTGTTAATTCTCCCTTTTTTCCTCCCAAAGCTGTATACGTTCTTCATGACTAACCTCTTTATGTACTTGATGCAGCATCCATATATAACCAAAGGGATCCATGAATATGGCGTTCGATACTCCGTAGTCAGAAATCTCAGTCACCGGTTGCACCTCTGTACAACCTAAATCCATCGCCTTTGCATAGGTCTCCTTAATGTCTAGGACAGTAACATTAACCCAACTAGTTTTAGGGTCGCCAGGATTTGGTGCGATCAAATGAAATTCTGGGTTTTCATCTAACATATGAAAGTGAACGTCGTATAGGATAAAAACTACCTCATTTTCCCCACGAGGAAAGTTTGAAACCTCCACACGCTCGATATCAAATATATTTTCGTATAATTCCAATGCTTTTAAGCTATCTTTCACAACCATATTAATTTCTACTCCAACCATAATGAACACACTCCGTTTACAAGTTAATAGATATTCTTTACCTCACCATTTTCCCCAGTTTATCAATAAAAGAAGTAACTACCCAACGGTTGCAGGCGACGGGCGGTTACTTCTTTTTATTGTAGTTTCTATAATAAGTCTATCAGAGCTAATCTCTTTAATCTAGGCAATTCATAAGATTAATAACGCCATTACTTTCGACAAATTCGGTCAAACTTCGGGGAGTGACAGGCACCGACTCCTTAGCTGCCTGTCTTACTTTCTGATCTTTCTACAGCGTGTAATGTACTGGTTTCGTCTTTCTTATCTTTTTCAGCGTTATCACTGTTTACAAGCTCATTCGTTGCTTTTTTAAACTCTTTTAATGTACTCCCAAACGCTTTCCCTATTTCTGGAAGTTTAGAAGGACCAAAGATAATTAATGCGATCACAAGAATAAGGATCAGACCTGGAATTCCTATGTTTGGTATCATGTGTGAAACCTCCCTTTACTAATGGTATTAATCAACTAGTATTGAACGCGAGTCTCGTAGTTAAATTGTCACTCCATGACGATCTAAAGCTGCAGCTGCTAATGCAGACATTCCATTTTTCTCTGCATAGTCAGTAACCTTATTCGAAATTTGTGGAGCAAAACCAGCAGGAGGAGCAGCATGACTCATGGCTACTTGACGAGCTGAGTTTCTGCGAGCGAATGGTCCCCAAATAGCAAATGTAAAATGGCTTTGAATATTTACAAACAGGGTTTTACCATCTGGAGAAAACGTAGGACCAGCAAACTCAGAACCGTTAAATACGTTTGCTGCAAACGGATACACATGACCTTCTGGAGTTAAACCAATGATACGATCGCCGCTTGGATTTCCATCTTCAGCAATCCAAAGATCTCCCCAAGGTGTAATGGTAACATTATCCGGAGCATGCAGATCATTGGATGCAGATGATTCATAGAATAGCTCTAATGTGTTTGTCGCAGGGAAATAACGATACACACGCCCAAATCTTCCTGGAGCAGTAGTTGTTTGTGCATTGGTATCATCAAACCAGAATGCTCCACCCGCAAACCAAGATCCTTCTAAACGCGTAAATTGTATACAACCTAGATCACGCGCGTCTTCTTTTGCGCGCTCAGGTTTTACTTCTTTCCAGACGATTCCTACTTTTTGTCCTGGTGTAAAGTTACTTGCTTGATTACTTGGAAGCTCGTCTAATGCAGCCGCTTCAAGAAGCCCGCCCTTTTGTAGAGATCCTAGTTTTTGACTACGATCATGAGGAGTAAAGCGATATAAGAAACTAGGTGCGTTATCTTCGGTTAAATACCAAATACCTGTTGCCGGATCTACATTACATGCTTCATGTGAGAAGTAACCCATATCACGAATAGGAGTTCTCGACATTTCATTTTCAGGGTCGAGTGGATTCACTTCAAATACAAAACCATGGCCCATATTACGAGTTTCTTCACATGTTAACCATGTACCCCAAGTCGAAGGACCGCCTGCGCAGTTACGAATATTTCCTGAGTTTGTAACAAATTCACTGACAATTTCGCGATTTGGACCAACAACTAATCCTGTTGTTCCACCTGCGGCACTTTTACTCCAAGGATTTTTACCATTTACAGGATATTGGTGATTTATACCACATTCATGATTTCGAACGAGTATCGTTGAGTTTTTTGGTCCTTGGAAAGCAGCCATACCGTCAGGAAGTCCTGGAACTAAGTCACCGTTTCCATTGGCCATTGGTTCACCAACAGTAGAAATGATTTTGTACTGAAATCCTTGCGGTAAATCTAATATTCCGTTAGGATCCTTTACTAATGGACCATATCCCCCAAAACCACTTGTTGGATTGGTTGCTTTTGAAGCGAATGCTTTCTGCCCACCTCCAAATGACAACACTCCAGCTGACCCTAGTGTTAATGCGACAGTTCCCATCGTACCAGCCTTTAAAAAATCGCGTCTGTTCATGTTACTAGTCATGAATGATCGTTCCTCCCGTAAATATATTTTGATTTGTTGAGTGGACCAGCTCTATGTTCTACTAAAACTATAACAAAGGAATATTAAGTAAATATTTATGCACTGTATATATATTGTTAATTAACGAATTCACTGGAAGCACCGGGACGGTTCTAACAGGGGACAATCGGAAGTTTTGCGCGAAAGAAGGCACAACTAGCGGATTTTTATCTGCTCGTTGTGCCTTCTTAACTATATATTTATACTCACACGCAAAATTTTTGATTGCCACAGAAGAATGAAGTTGCGATCTCCAGTATAGCTCCAATTTATTATTAAACTGACACGAAATCCCAGGCGATGACAGAGAGATGGACGAAGTGTATTATTATTTACCAGATGAAGAGAAAGTACAGGAACTTTCCAAAGTGTTGAAGGAGCATTTGGAGATAAATAATCAGAGCACCGACAAGTAATAATTGCTTCTAACTAGTTCATTAACTAGCAGATTAAAGCGATTGATATAGGCGACTATGTTAGGCGTTTGATGCCTTAACATAGTCGTTTTCTTCCCTATTAAAAATCCCACTTTCTCAGTGTCACACATGAAAATGTGAGATTTATTTACTCAACCACCCTTAAAGTACTTCATTTCTCTAATAGCCCTGTCCCCTTACTCTTTTTCTGCATAGCTTCGCTTTACCACACTACCCTACCGGGGGTTCAGGAATCATGATTATGAAGCGGTATAAAGGCTTGTATCGCATGTCGATACAAGCCTTTAAAAGAGTCAATCTTGGTAGAGTGTTATTTTTGTAGGTCTAACCTTCTATTTTTACGATCCTTATACTCTTTCTTTTTATTATTACAAAAGGTCTATAGCTGTATCGTTTTGGGCTTTGTGCGTATCGCGTGACGATATCCTTCTCACAAACGTGCCTAGTCCTTATTCACAATATCAGCCGATAGATTTGCTGTTCGTTCCTTGCAATTATTTCACGGGAAATACATGATACGACAAATTCCTTCCTTCTCTTTCTCTATTTGTCCACTACTTTGTTCCACTAATTTCGTGTGAATCCAGTGCACTGCAACAGGAAATATCCATCCGATCACGAATCGGACGGCCATTGGCAACAAGTAACAAAAAAGTAACAATCTCAGAAACTTTATGAGAGCTATCGCAAAAGTTGTAAAAAACCACAAGAAGAATGTAGAAGTCGCAGATTCTATATACTTCTTTCAATAATCGAGTACACTGTAGTGGCAATAGAAAAACTCACAAAATTATTTTTGGAGGTATGCTTTATGAAAAAGAAATTATTTTTAACGGCAGCTTCAGCTATCCTTACATTAGGTGTTCTTGCAGCTTGTGGAGATGAGGCGGAGGATCCAACGCTAAATGGAGGCACTGACACTGAAATGGAAATGGAAACAGATGACATGGATTCAGAGGACAATTCAGTTGAGTTAGAGTTAGATTCAGACGTATCTACTGAAGGTGGACTATAAGATTAACAATCGTCATGACTAGAATGACGATTCCATATACCACTTCTCTATGGGGTGTCCTTACTACTCTATAGAGAAGTGTATATATAGATTCATTAGTTTTTACATTCCTTATTGGTATAAGTTTGATTTTATTCAGCAACAACGAGCTTTCCTATTATCGAAGCACGGCAGACGCCTATACGATACACAAAAAGAAACAGGAGTTTCCACGCAAAAGGCGACTCCTGTTTCTTTTTGTATTATTCTTCTAAAGTACTTTAATTTTCATTTTAATCTTAATTTTCATCCCTTGTTTCTACTTACCTAACAGTGTTGGAACGGTAACAAACTCATAGCCCTGTGCGTGTAATTCGTCAATGATTTCAGGCAACGCCTCAACCGTTTCAAATTCTCCCTCTACATGGTAGTTATGTTGAAGTACGATAACCCCAGGTTGAGCCTCTTCCTTCACTCTTGTTACAATTTCTTCTGCAGACACTCCGCTCCAGTCCTTTGTATCGGCTGTCCACATGATCGAACGGTATCCTTGTTCAGTAAGCAGTTCTACCTGTCGCTCTTCAATTTCCCCAAATGGCGGTCGGAATAAGTCTGGTTTGACCCCTGTAATTTTCTCAATTTCTGCGGTAGTCGACTGTATCGTTTCGTTGAATTGTTGATCCGTGAGCTCAGGCAAATGCGGGTGATCCCAAGTATGGTTGCCTATCGCATGTCCCTCACTATACATTTGTTTTAGTCGTTCTGGATACTCCTTGGCCATCTTTCCTATCACAAAAAAGGTAGCCTTCACATCTTTTTCTTTTAAGATTTCTAAAATTTGCGGGGTATAGGTTTCTTCTGGCCCATCGTCAAACGTAAGGGCGATTCGTTTCTTGCTGGAATCCCCCATATAAATCATTTCATTTTTGATTGGAACATTGATTCTTTGTCCAGGATAAAGCCAATGAGGATTTTTTACAGTTGAGGTGCCTCCTATTAACTCAGGGATAGAGACTCCAAGTTTAATAAAAATCTTATAAAGCGAGTCCGCTTTACTAACTGTATACGTGTTAGGAATTTCTAAGTGTTGACCTGGTTCAAGTACAGTAGATAGCAATTTGTTCAGGTTCACAATCTTATCTTCTGATGTTCCATACTTTGTGGAAATTTTCGAAAGGGTATCCCCCGATTGAACGATGTAAGTCTCAGCCTTTACAGATTTAACAAACATAGGCAGAAAAACTAAGATAATCGCCATGAAAATGGTGGCTATTTTAAGCATAATTTCACCTTATCCTGTATAAGTTTTTGAAAATAATTGATACACATGAAATAAAGATCAATAGATAAGGAGAAAGCCAATATTCTTATTACTTTATTAAGACTTAACAAATGGTTTTAAGAATTGAGCAATTTCCTCGACTACTTGTTGTGAACTAAGATTAGGAGATTCCGTTCCTTTTTTATATGTATCCTTTAATATTTTCACTAGCTGTTGTCGTGTTAGCACTTCTACTTCTTTCACCGTATCCACTATTCCTCACCACCCGACAAAATCGTACCATTTCTTCTTTTACCCTTTCAATAAGGTAACTTAATTCTCGTAATTTTTACATTCTTATACATCATTATTTATATATAACTCTAACACCTGTTTGCACGAGTATCACTCGGAATTGTCGAATGGTACATGTTCCGCTTAAATCATTTTTATTATTTCCACTGTCTACTTGACAGGGGGCAGTTCAAAATCGGTAACCACCTGGTCCATAGACAATTAAATTCGTTTAAATAGATTCTACCTGTTTATGCCATTCCGTACAAAACATAAACAACAAATAAATGTATAAAAATAGAAATAAGAACTGCCAATAACAGGTGTAAGGGGGGACAGGTTCCTTGTCCCATTTCCCTTCTGTCGAACATGAATTAGATGTGGATATCTACATATTGATACGAATAATCTTATCGGCCAGCTGTGTATAACTCATAAAAGGTGGATAACCCTCTGTATAAACAGGAGGTTATCCACCTTTTTGTTTGTAACGCGGAAGCACTGGGACGGTTCGAGACCACTGAAAAAGTCGCCTTTTTTAGGCGACTTTCTGCTGTCTTTTCTTATGGGTACTCAATCCCTGGGACAAGGAACCTGTCCCTACTGTCCCTTATCCATTTCATGTAGCATCGCGACTCGTTTTCTAAACTCATCTGATGTGCTAAATGTTGCCGATAGAAATTTTTCTATTAATTCATTAGCTACTGTGTGACCAATAATTTGGGCACCGATTGCCATAACGTTGACATCATCATGCTCTACACATTGATGGGCTGTATAAATATCATGACAAACAGAAGCACGAATACCCGGAACTTTATTCGCTGCTATACTCGCACCAACACCGGTGCCACAAATCATAATACCTCTATCTGCTTTTTTATCTAGAACAGCTTGACATACTTGTTTTGTGATAACTGGAAAATCGACAGGATCAGTATTATGAGATCCAAAATCAATCACTTCATGCCCCTCCTTTTTTAAAAACTCTAAAACCGATCCTTTTAAAGGGAAGCCTGCATGATCAGAACCAATAGCTAGTTTCATCATAATTTCCACCTTTCATCCTATTTAGTTAATAATTCAGGTAACCACAGCGTTAAGCTTGGGAATAAAATAACAAGTAATAACACTAGTACATTGGAGATAAAAAATGGCAATACTTCTTTTATAACAGATCCTATTTTATCACCACTTATAGAGGTTACTATATACAAAACGACTCCAATAGGCGGGGTTAAGAGCCCCAATGTAAGATTAATAACGACAATCATGGTCATATGGATCGGATCAATTCCTAATGTTGATCCTAAAACTAATAACGTAGGTAAAACGATGACTAAGGAAGCGATCGTCTCCATTACCGATCCCACTACGAATAATACTAAGTTTACGAGTAAAATAGCCAATATAGGGACAACTGTTATCAGTAGGATTGACTCAGAAATGGTTTGCGGAATTCTCTCAGATGCAATTATCCATCCATAGGTAGCAGCAAATCCGACAATAATCAAGACAGTTCCTGTAAATTGAGCTGTTTCAACACATGATTTATACAAATCTTTAATACTTACATCTCTTCGGATAATAAATCCTAGTACAAGAGCAGCAAGCACTCCCATTGCTCCTGCCTCTGTTGGTGTAAACAAACCACCTAATACCCCGTAAAGAACAAAGACAATAAGACCAAGTTCCCATATACACCCTTTGAAACTCTTCCAGATCTCTGAAACATCAAAATCATTTGACTTAGGAAATTTTCTTCTAACAGCGATTATATAAGCTGTAATCATCATCGCAAGCCCCATCAATAATCCAGGAATAATGCCAGCTAAGAACAATTTATGTATCGATAACCCTGCTGTAACACCAGCAATAATAATATTTATGCTTGGAGGAATAATAGGACCTACAGTTGATGAGGCACCTGTAATTGCTGCTGCATAAGCAGAAGGATAGCCTTCTTTTTTCATTGCAGGAATTAATGTTTTTCCTAGTCCAGCTGTATCGGCAACGGCGGTTCCAGAAATACCAGAGAATAGCATACTAATTCCAACATTCGCAATTCCCAACCCACCTCTTATATAGCCCACTATTGAAACAACAAATCTGATAAGCCTTCTTGTAGCCGTTCCTGAGTTCAAAATGGCTGCTAATAATAAGTAAAAGGGAATAGCCAACAAAGAAAATGACGTCAGTTGAGTTGTAATTCTTTGACCGATTAATAATGGCGGAATATCACTCATTACAATATAGACAAACGATGATAAGCCTATGACGATAAAAATAGGAAATCTTAAAGCTAGCAATAGAAGGAACAATATAACCATGACTATTAATGCCATATCAACTTCTCCTTTCTCATAATAATATAATCAATTTTTCGTATTGAGATTTATATCTTTTCCTCTCAGGCTGCTAATTGATTTTATGAGAAGTTTGACATAGTAGTAGAACATAATAATCATGCCAACAGACATACTGATTTGAATCCAAAACATCGAAATATTAAGACGAGCAGTGGTAGCAGAACGTCCACTCCATGCCACTTGGAAGAGAATCCAGCCAATCGTAATTAGGAAAACACATATAATTGAGTAAACAACGACTTCGATTATCTTTCTCCATTTTTCTGGAAACTTATCAACAATATAATCCATACTAATATGTGTATTACGTCCAGCAGCGATAGCAGCTCCTATGTTGACAACCCAAATTAATAAAAGTGTAGCTACCTCTTCTCCGCTCCAAACAGGTATTTTGTCAAAAAACTGTCGAGCAAATACTTGAACAAACATGATAGATACGAGTGAGATTACCAATAGAAAAGCAGTGAACTCCAAGACGTTGATCAGTTTAAATCTTCTAAACATACTAATCCCACCTTAAGAGGGGAAATGCCCCTCTCTAATTATTTACTCGCGTGAACCTTCTCAATCCATGTTTGCATGAGGTCATCGTAGCTAGAATAGGCTTGTGCAGCAGCTTCGGCAAAATCAGTAGCATCGACCTCAACAATCTCAACTCCTGCCTCTTCCAGTCCTGCAAATGCAGCCTCTAATTCCTCGGTATGCAGATTATGTTCATATTCCTTTGTTTCTTGTGCTGCTTCTTCTAAGGCTTGTTTTTGGTCATCAGTTAAACTCGCAAAAATATCGTTGCTAACAAGAAGATATGCTGCTTGATATTGATGGTTTGAAAGTGTGATATAATCTTGTACTTCGTAAAATTTATCTGAGTAAATTTGCGTAATTGGATTCTCTTGCGCATCAATTACATTTTGTTGTAAAGCTGAATACACTTCAGAAATTGGAAGTGTTACAACTCTTGCTCCCATTGCTTCAAAAGCTGGAGGAGCTGTTGGTGATTCAGGTACACGAATGTTTAACCCACGTAAATCATCAACAGATTCTATCTTCTTATTACTTGAAATTTGTCGTGGTGCTCTCATGAAATACGTAAGAGGTTTGAACCCTTCGTCAATCATCAATTCATTTAATTCATCACCAGATTCATTTATTAAAAAGTTATTAAGATGCTCTTCATCTTCGAACAAGTACGGAACTCCAAAAATCCCAATCTCTTCTACCCAAGCAGATACAGGCTCTAAACTAACGGTTCCACCCATCGTTCCAATTTTCATACCTTCTAAAGCTTCTCGTTGCGTTCCAAGTGATGCAGAGTCATGAACGATCCGTGCTGCTTTTTTGGCAACAATTTCACCGCCGTTTGTAATAAACGCATTTTCTGTGACGATTGCATCCAGGGTCACCTCCTTCCTCTTTTTAAAAGGAGGCGAAACGAAATGGAAATGTGGCTGCCACTAATCAGTGAGTTTGGTTTTCCAGTCATGGTCACACTCTACCTTCTGCACCGGATAGAGAATAAACTAGATCTCGTCAACCAATCCATTGTCAAGCTGCCAGAGCACCTGTATCAGCAGCAGATTCGAAGTGTCGAGCAGAAGAAGAAGGTTGAGTAAAATGCAAAGTCACTTTCGAAAAATGACTTAAAAATCAGATCACTAATAAAGATGGAATCCATTTTTTCAAGGAAGCACGAGAACCGTCCCCGTGCTTCCCTTCTCTTTGCTTCCTCCTTACGATATTTTATTCAACTAAATTATCACAAAGTATCAAAATAGGGCATTTTAGGTTATAATAGTATATAAAATATTCACAAGGAGGTAATTGAGGTGAAAAAACCTTACAATTTGCCATTCCTTCCTATAACGTTTGATCCTGAAACCGAGCTTGCCTTTTATAAAAAGGTAGTGGAAGCGTCGTCGGAATTAGAAAAGTTAAAACAAAAACTTCAATATTCATTAGTTAATGAGTCTTTTATTCAACTTTTAACTTTACAAGAGTCGGTACAATCAACAAGAATTGAAGGAACTCAAATTACGTTTAGTGAAATGCTTGAAGATAAACTTGATCAGCAGGAGGATTGGGAGAAAGTTGAAGTTAGAAATTATCAACGCGCCTTACAAATGGGAGTAGAGACTATTCAAAATGGATACCCCTTATCAGAACGATTAATTCGGGAAATGCATATAGAACTAATGAGAAATGCACGAGGGTCTACTAGTTCTTCAGGTGAATACAGAAAAATTCAAAATTTCATCGGTCCAACCAAACAGATCAAAGACGCATCTTACATCCCACCTGAACCACAACGAATGGGAGAATACATGTCAAATCTTGAGCGCTATATAAATGGACACCCGTATCAAGAATCAGAAAACGATCCATTACACCCTCTTATTAAAACAGCGATTTTACATGCTCAGTTTGAATCAATCCATCCTTTTTTAGATGGCAATGGGCGCTTAGGAAGAATCCTTATTGTGCTATACTTGCTTCAATCTGATTTGATCAATTCGCCCTTCTTTTTCTTAAGCGAAGAATTGGAGAAGGAGAAATATAAATATTATGCTATGTTAAATGGAGTTCGCGCAATTGGAAGGCAAGATCCCGATTGGAAAAGCTGGATCCTCTTTTTTCTTAATGCTACGATTCGAATGGCAAACCATCACTACGACAAATTAGATCAAGCTGAAAGATTATACAATGACGGGTTATCTAAACTGCAGCAACCGGCTACACGTAAAGTCTGGGGATCATTATTTTCTAATCCAATAGCTACTGTACACCAAATTAAGGAGACAACGAATTTGGCTGCTCCTACGATTAGGAAAAGCTTAGGGCAACTCGTACAATTAAATATGATTTTTGGTGATGATCGAAAGAGAAATCGCCGCTTTTACCAATACGATTTAATTCGAATTATGTCGAATTAATGACTACCCCCGGAAGCAACGAGACGGTTTTTGCGTTTCATAGGGAAGCATGAGGACTGATATGCTTCCTTATTTCTATAAACCCCATTCGATTTAGCTATCACCATACTGTATGTAGTAACTCTAGGCTACTCTACTGCCATATGTAGAGTAAATCCGCTAGTCCGCCACCATTGACTTAACTTTTGTCCGTGTCGTGGATCTATCGCAAGTGTGGCATAAATAATGCCTAATAGGCACACCTGCTCAAACATGATAACACGGACAAATCGATTCTAAGCATCCGTAATGAATGGCTCAAGACTCCGCAATCGTGGCTCAATTCATTCGCAATAATCACCCATATTCCCTCCCCATCAATTTTTTCAAAATAAAAAGGATTAGAATTGATCTAATCCCTAGATGGAAATATCTCGAGTTTTTCCAAGTCAATTATAAAGTTGTGCGTTTTGAGTATATCCAATCCAAGTAAACCATTATGGTTATTTGGCAACATTCCTACATCTAATACGAAATCTTTTAGTGTAAATGTAGCAATTTTAATTTCATCCATTACTTTTGTATAAAATGGGACAGTTCCGCCAATACCATAGGCTTCATAAATTCCATCACCATTTTCATATATAACACCAATCTCTTCTAATACATCTGGACTAATTACAGTATGAGAAGAACCAGTATCTACTATTACATCCTGTACCTTTATTGATTTTCCACGAAATGTAACGGAAAGAGTAGATGTGATAAGTTGTCCATCATATGAAAGCTCCAGTGAACTACCCACCACTTAATTCTTGCAGAATTTGAAGTGGGGGCTTCTCGGATAATAGTTGCTTTTACTAGCCAACCAAATTCATCGAGCTAGCCCCGCTGAACCAGCGGTTTATGTAACGATATATTTTTTAGGATACTTTCGCTTCCGAGAATAGTCTTTTTCCAGAACGATTAAATACGGATCTGGGATGCACAGGGACGGTTCTTGTGCTTCATAGGGAAGCATGAGAACTGATATGCTTCCTTATTTCTATAAACCCCGTTCGATTTAGCTATCACCCTACTATATGTAGTAACTCTACTGTTCTTTAGAGGAAGCACGAGAACCGTCCCCTTGCTTCTCTTCTTTTTTCTCACATCGTCCCTTATAAGATAAATTTAAAAATAAATGCATAGTCTTTTAAAATCATGTATAATAAAATTAGAATTTTCTCAGAATAAAAAAGACCGAGCGGTGCGAACGCTCAGTCGATGTAACTACATGCCGCTTGAAGTGAGGCTGGCCAAATAAGATTTACTTTGAAATAGCTTACCTTACTTGCCGGCAGGGTAGCTATTTCTTTTTGTGTAGATAGACGACAATGGTTATGATTAGTGTTAGCATTGCAATTAGTACTAGACTAAATTGCGCAAGTAGACTAATTGCTTCATATGCCGTCATCTGCCTCACCCCCTTTCAAGGGAGTTCAGCCGCCACCATTCTTATGTAGTTACCATTTTATTATAACGAACATTAGTTCTTATTTCTACTTTTAATTTTCCCTTAATACAATTTACTAAAAAAGTACTCCTACGTATGATTATTAATGACACCGTTCTAATCAGACCCAAAAACAGATCCTTTTTTATACATATCCTCTAAAATTTCCACGATATGTTGCTGTGTTAACAACTCTACTTCTTTCATCTTACTCACTTGTCCTTTGTCACCACCTGTTATAATAGTACTATTTTTCTACGAAAAGGCAAAGCCGTTGAAAGACGGTGACGCAAAGCTATAGGGGCTTCTAAACAACACGAGTATTTGTTTAATGCCAGCCAGATACCGACTACTCCCATAGGAAATAATAAAGTTAAAAACAGGCACCTGATTCAGGTTGCCTGTTTTTGGTTTGAAAACGAAACAATCAAGCCCTCATTAAACAAAATGCAGGATGAATATGAAACTGTTTTTTGAGGCTAACTAAAGGTGCCAGGCACCTTCCGATTTTATTTTTTCACCCTCCCCACCTCCTTCCTTCACATCCCTATATATAAACAGTGAAGGAACGAAAAAAGGAGGGCTTCCCCTATGAAATCTGGACATATCAATCAATACACGCACTTAAGTGAATTCCAAACAGTTAAAGACTTCAACGAATCCAACAAACACGCACTCGAGCTATTTGGACACCATTTCACAAAAGGTGAACGGATTGCTCTATTAAAATTAATTCAATTCAGCGTCAAAATACCTGGTGTTTGCAATGCCCGCATCGGCAAATTGGTTCAATCCGCCCAAGACGATAAAGGTGGAATCTCGCGCTCGACATTTGAGAGAATGCTACGCAAGGCAAAGTCACTCGGCATTATTAGCATCCATCAAACGATCCGTGAAAAAGGTGGGTACTCCCATAACGTCTATGTTTTTCACCGCTTTGACGGGACCAACCACGAACAATTGACTGATCGATCTATTGCTGAAACACCAGACACACCAAGACCTCAGAATGAAAATACAGCATCAGAAGCTAGCTTATATAAAACTACTAAAAAGATAAAAGATAAAGAACTACGTACAACATCGCTTGAAACACTTGATGTATCATTTGTCCCACCTACGATTCCAAAGCCATTTGTCAAAGCAGTCAAACCATTCTTCTACTGTGCGACAGAAATTACGGAGATTTGGAATCGAGCTGTCATGGTCTACCGTTCACTCAGATTTAGTGACACGATTGAGTCGCTTCTCCCAATGATCATTCAAGCCTTTAAAGAATCGGTTTTCCGCTTTAAACAACGACGGATTAAAACAACGTTTATCCAATACTTCTATGGCACCGTCTCAGCGATGCTTAAAAAAGAAAAACGAAAGTATTTTGATACTCATATGCCTTTAATGAAGTGGATGAACGAGGAACTGGAGAATGAATAATCAGGAAGTGCCAGACACTTCCCGAAAATATATCTTTTTGTCAAAATCCACTGTATATAGTACCCGTTTTTTCAAAAATCCCCTAGAACAAAATGCAAAAACGGCCTTCCACGCTTACTAGAAAACGGCGTTTTACCGATGTGACGCATTCTCGATCCTTCGCTAAAGTAAACGTACCGGCGGAATACAGGAGAAAACGCGTTTTCTAAAAGGAAGTTTATGTGAATAGCAAAGAAAAGTCGTTTGATGAAGTTTTGACGATGTATCAATCGATCATCAGAAAGCAATTTGTCGCCTTACGTCTGTACAAAGATTATGATGAATTCTATCAAATTGGCTGCATCGCTCTTTGGAATGCGTATCAGAACTTCAATCCTGAAAAAGGGAACTTCTCTGCATACGCGATCTCCTATATCCGTGGACGAATGATGAGTGCCTTAAGCAAGGAAAGCAACTATAGCGAACGTCATTATTATGCAAGCGATGAGATGCTCGAAGCGGTACCAAGTCACCTTGACGAGGTGCCACTCGAGTCAGAGTTCCTCGAGGCCTATATGACAAACTTAAGCGTACGAGAAAAGACATGGGTATACGAAGCAATCCTGCTTCAGAAGAAATCAGCCGAGATCGCAAATCAGTATGGCGTCTCTCCCCATACCGTTCGCACATGGAGAAAAGGCGCCCTGACGAAACTACGTCAGAATGCCAAGCATATTGACGTACTTTAGAATCATCTAGCACCACCATGACACATTACAAAAGGTTTAGAATTATCTTATTCCCTGACAAAAATCGTGACAAAACGATCCTAAATCTTACTTTTTTTAAAAAAAATGTATTTCCATGTAAGAATATATACCTAAATTGTGGAAATGTCCCTGAAATAAATATATTCTCTTACTTAAGAGAGGAACGGAGTAGAACGATAATCAACTAGAAACGTGATAACTTATCACAGTCCCCACTTCTACGAGTCCCACTCTACCCAAATTATGTGAGAGGAGGAGTTATACATAATGCTCTTAGCTGCTATCGATGTGACATACCAATTTTTCTAGTATTTTATCTCATTATGAATCTAAGAATTCCATTGTAATAACCGCCGAAATCAAAAACATTCATTCACTACATAACTGCAACCATTTCGGAAAAGTTTAAATGTTTCATTCACAAAAGTAATACAAATGCATTCTCATAGCAAACGCACCCAAAGGAAAATGGCGATACGCTCCTAGGGTGGTATCAGGCACATAAACTAATTAAAGTGAGGGATATGCTTATGAAAATAAAAGTACTGCCTTTCTATGACATTAATAATGATACGAATGCGATATTGGCCGCAAACCATTTTGATTACAACACAATCGTTTGGGAACGAGGCCAATGTTACTATGTGAAAGAAAAAGCATTTAAAATGATAGAAAGAGCTTGCATAGAAGGCGGTGCTGGATACGATGGTAGACGCAAAAGTGTCGTTTACAAAACCAAAGCTAGAAATAAAGTACCAATCCCGATTAATCCAAAAGAGGACATCTACGCTTTCCCAACTTGTTCGCCTACCGCGCATGAATGTTCTTGGATCTTTTATCCACATGTGAAAGACATCGCACCAAATGGAAACAACGCAGCTAAAACAATCATCACATTCAAAAATCACAAACAGTTAGTACTAGACGTTTCCTATAACATTATTAAAAGACAAATGCATCTCACGTCCTATTGCGTTGTTCGATTTTCACCACTACCTATAGACCGACCACGATTGGGATAACACGAAACCAACTGCCTGTCACCGCAACCGTGACAGGCAGTTTTTCTGTGAATTCCATATCATTGTTCCTCATCTCCATAACAGTTTAATCCCCCTACTTTTTTATCCAATCCACCCTCTTAAATCATGAAACAGAAAAACTTTCATTTCCCCCCCCTACGTTTTCCCTCCCAGCTCTATATATAGTTAGTGAAGGAGGTGATACAAATGCTAGTTAACTCTCGCCTAATCTTAGTTTTCTCAAACGGCGTGGATGAGTTCGGGGACCCGATTCACAAAACGAAGAGCTTCAACAACATCAAGCCAACCGCAACAGATGAGCAGCTAACCGCTGTTGCCAGCAGCCTAGCTCCACTACAACAATGGTCCCTCATCCAAGTCGACCGCACAAATCTACACAGTTTAATTTAGAGGTTTTTTAAAAAAGGTCGTACTTTACCTTTTTTAAAAAATCTCGAAGCAATGAGCGCAGCCGCTGCTTTCTCTTAAGCCTTTTATGAGTGCCCTTCTCATAAAAGGCGCGCAGCGTGCGCAGCCATTGCCAGCTCTAACTCTATTCAAAGCAATGAACCCAACCGCTGCCTTCTTTTAAGCCTTTTATAAACGCCCTTCTCATAAAAGGCGCGCAGCGTGCGCAGCCATTGCCAGCTCTAACTCAATTAAAAAGAAAGGAGGACTCCCACATGAAACGTCTTGAACTAATTTTCGAAAATGAAATGGGGAAAAATGTGACACTGAGCTTAGATAACCCAGTTGAACCCGTTGATCCAATTGCAATCAGCGCAGCCATGGATGCGATTGTTACAGAAAATGCGTTTATTACAAACGGCGGTGAAATTGTTACGAAAAAAGCAGCACGCGTCGTTGACCGTACGGTAGAAGAAATTGAATTATCATAATTTCAATTAGGAAGGAGGACAACCTCCTTCCTTTTTCAAAAGGAGGCGAGAGATAATGGAAATGTGGCTGCCGCTACTAAGTGAGTTTGGTTTTCCAGTCATGGTCACTCTTTACCTTCTTCACCGCGTAGAGACGAAACTTGATCTCGTAAACCAGTCGATTTTAAAGCTGCCAGAACGCATGTACCAGCAGCAGTTTCGGAGTGTTGATCAGAAAAAGGTGGTTGAGTAGAACGAATGAGCGACAAGGTACCTAGTCCCTCTTAAAGACCTTTGCTATATAGAATATTACAATATTCAGTTTATTAATGTCAGAAAGTTAGCCCTCATACGGGTACAAGTAAGAGGATAATTATTCATTTTTGATAATGAGCGATTATCCTTTCTTGCCATGCTGGACAGAAACTATCCATACTAATCTCTGGGCAACTCTTTCACTTTACCGCGTTACACTTTAGCTGAGTGGGGGTCAGGAACGAGAATAGGAACGAGAATAATTAATAGCGTCCTTTTGCTATTAATGAAAATGATAAAGAATGGAAGTTTACTAGATTGACAGTGATAGAATTTTTCCTTTATAATGAATGAAGCATGAAAAGATTTTGCTGAAAATGATAAGGATAGCTTCTATCAATGTTTTAGTTTGAACAGGGGTATGTAGAAATCAATAATTTTTTTTAGCAAGTTGATAAAAAATGATAACTACTTAAATTAAATAAATGGTTGCTAAAGTAAACACCATGTGAGTACGGAAGAGACCAACGAGGATGATTCAATCACCGTTGGTCTCTTTTTTGTAGTTGTCAAACAATTCAAAAAAGTGTAGATTTGGGTTTAATTAGGAGGGTTTTTCATGAATAGATGGTTAGTTGTATTAGGTGCAGTTATTATCCAAATTAATTTAGGGGCAGTGTATGCCTGGAGTTTATTTAATCAACCTTTGATGAATAAGTTCGGATGGGCAAGGGAAGATGTTGTTGTGACATTTTCGATCACAATCGCAATCTTTGCGCTAGCGACAATTTTTGCAGGAAGATTGCAGGATAAAATCGGACCAAGGTGGGTTGCCACCATTGGTGGTGTACTGCTCGGACTTGGACTTGTCTTAGCTAGTCAAGCAACAACCTTATATCAATTATATTTCTTTTATGGAGTGATTGGCGGAATTGGAATTGGGATGACCTATGTTTGTCCTCTATCTGCATGTGTGAAATGGTTCCCTGATAAGAGGGGATTTATTAGTGGAGTAGCCGTTGCTGGTTTTGGATTAGGTGGTTTGATCTTTAAACCAATTATTGAACTGTTAATTGAGAGCATGGGCGTTTCGTCTACCTTCTTGTATCTTGGTGTTATCTACTTAATTCTAGTAGTTGCTGGGGCCCAGTTACTTAAAAATCCACCAGTTGAAGAGACTACTAGAAAAACATCAAAAGCAATACCGGAATTAAGCAATAATTTTTCTCCTAAACAAATGTTGGGAACTTATCAATTTTACTTATTATGGTTCATGTTCTTATTTGGAAGTATGTCTGGACTAATGGTGATCAGCTTTGCTGTTGATATTGGTGTCGATATCGTGAACTTAGATATGGGAAAAGCAGCAAATGCGGTAATGGTAATTGCATTGTTTAACGCAGCAGGACGAATTGTATTAGGTAGAGTATCTGATAGTTTTGGTCGCACAAACACATTAATGATGGTTTATGGCTTAACGGCACTTATCATGTTTTATATGAGTACAGGAGCTATGAACTATCCAACATTTTTACTCTCCGTCTCATTAATTGGTTTTTGCTTTGGAGGCTTCCTTGCCTTATTCCCTTCTGTAACAGCTGATTTTTATGGAACAAAAAATATCGGGAGTAATTACGGGCTCATGTATCAAGCCTATGGAATTTCAGCTTTTGTCGGGCCCCTTATTGCCAAAGCGATTCCTTTGACTCAAGCATTTTTGCTTTCAGGCTTATTCTGTGTACTGGCTCTTGTTATGGCTAAATTAGTAGAGGTACCGAAAAAGGCGGATGCAGGTGAATTAGTAAAGCAAGAAGCTTAGAAAAGTTCATAACGAAAAGGCAAGGGAATTGCCCTTGCCTTTCATTGGCTTTCTCCATTAATAATTATCACGAATTCATGATCTCCATTGCTTAATTCCAGCTGTAATTCTCCTTCTCCGGAAACTGACTCAAAAGTAAAGTCTTTACTTTCGTTTATTGCTTCGGAAAAAATCTCATCTCCATCCACACCTGTGACTTTTACAGTCATATCACTTGTATTGTCTTCCTTCTCCAGACTTACAACATTATTTTCTTCCAACAGTACCTTAAACTGAATTTTTTTATTTTGTAACAGGTTTCCTGAAACGCTCATGTCAGTTACCAACTCCGTTGATCCATCCACATAAGTATTATTAATTTGAAGCCCGTCCGATTCATATTCCCTATCCGAAAAAACATTTACACCAATAAAAACAATAATAACTATTAGTAAAGCACCAATTAATACCTTTTTCATATGAAATCCCTACTTCCTAGGCTTTAAAATCCCTTTTCAAGTTAACAAAGCTGTAAATAAAAAGCATAAATAAAATGATTAACAGGCTGATCAAAAGACTGCTTTAAAATGACTGATATAGTGATGTTCTTTATTGAACCAAACCGCGTATCTAGCATGGAGTTCTTTCATAATGTCTTTGATGTGGAATTTGGATGTTTCAATTTGGAGGTGGATATGATTGGTCATGAGGCAATAGGAGTGTAAATGGAAAAGATATTGCGATTTCACGTCTGCGAGAATGGCTAAATACGTTCAAACAAAGCCGTTCGCCTGTTTCCTCTGTGATAAATAGCACCAGGATACCAAACGCGATGTTTTCTTGACATGGCAGACATCCTTTCGTTTTGCTCTGTATTAGTAGCAATGCCTCCTTGTACAAATGGTAAATTTATTATACAGCACAGTAAAAGAAAAAGGATAATCGTTCATTTTTGGTAATGAGCGATTACCCTTTCTTACAGCGCCAGACAGGAACTATGCTTACAAACCTCTGGACAACTTCTTCACTTTACCGCGTTACACTTTAGTTGAGTGGGGGGTCAGGCACGCGGAACTTCCAGGTTATTACACTGCTTGCCCAGTGACATTTGATCGTACAAAACTTAAAAGACAAGTTTTTCTGCTGCCTGCCAGCGATCTGGCACCCGTAGTCCAGATAGAGTATCAAGTTTTTATAGTGCCTAACCACCATTACTTCAACTTCATTTTACATAGCATAACGATCGACAGGTAGAAGCACAGGGACCGTCCCCGTGCTTCACATTACACTTCAGCTGAGTGGGGATCGGGAATACAAAAATTCGGAAAGATAAAATAAATAATAATGAAAAATAATTCCTAGTAATGTATAATATAGTCATAAAACAGTTAACGAATAAAAAAGACCAAGTGCAGCTAACACTCGGTCAGAACAACTACATGCCGCATGAAGAGCAGCTGACCAATTTTAAGTTTATACTGGAAAGAAGTAACCACCTACTCTTGGTCGGAGTGACGGGCGGTTACTTCTTTTTGTTGGTGACTAACGCGATGATCGCTACAATTGCGATAAACATTGTAACGATCAATACCAAATTGAAATAGCGTATTCATTGCTTCATATGTCACCATATTTTAACACCCCCCTTCAAAGGGAGTGCCAACCGCTCATCATCATTTGTAGTTGCTAAGATAAGTGTTAATCACGTTACTAAAATCTATTAAAATTTGATTAATTAAACCTAGATTTCCTACTTTGGCTCTTCACTTTATCACA
This sequence comes from Halalkalibacter lacteus, assembly GCF_036663595.1. NCBI lineage: Bacteria > Bacillati > Bacillota > Bacilli > Caryophanales > Bacillaceae > Halalkalibacter > Halalkalibacter lacteus. The sequence continues at coordinate 78,956 of NZ_JAWRVL010000013.1, read as the reverse complement.
CTAACACGCCGGGAGGCAGAAACGAAAACCCAAAAATAATATCAATCAATATAAATAATTTCAAAATTAGAAGAAATTAAATTCATATCGTCCAAATTCCAATCAAAAATTAAAATTGCAGATTGTGCAGATTTATGTGAAAGAAGTCGTTTACCATTCTTAATAACCAAGCTTTCTGCTTCCCAAAAAGAAACAGTTTTATCTTCCCCAGTACGATTACACACAAATATAGGCAATCCAGTATCGATGGACCTGTGCTCCCACTCACCATTCGGTCCGTGCAAACCTGGCCCCCAAGATGAAGGAGCAACTAGGATCTCTGCCCCTTTAGTCAACAGTATATCCGCAATATTTTTTGTATAGGAATCTGCACATATCAATACACCAACTTTTATATACCCCAAATCTATTGGTTCAATAACCTCACCTGATGCAGACCAATTATCTACCCGTGCAATCTTATTTTGTTTTCCTATTAATTCACCTTTCTGATTAATCACAAAAACTGAATTGTATAGTTTATTATCCTGTTTTGATTTATCTGCACAACCAATAAATACAGTTGTTTTTAGCGACCCAACAATGTTATAAAAATGAGTCATCCATTTATCGGGTTGTTGTTTAATCCAATCAGTTCCAATAATATGAGTAAACTGTAATCCGCTAGTAGCTAATTCTGGAGTTATAACCCAATCCACATTTTTTTCTGATGCTTGTTTAACTGCCTTTTCTATAAGACTTTGATTATATTTAATATCACCAGCAATAGGTAATAAGTGCAATAAAGCAATTCTTATTTTCCTCACCAAACTCCTCCTATTGGGCATCTGAAATTTCTCCCATTAAGATAATATTACTATATTTTTTTACCTTTGGTGTGATTTGCCATAGTTTAATTTTGAATGGGAAGCAACGGGACGGTTCTTGTGCTTCCCTAATAATAAAGAGAAGCACTGTTAACAACCTCTCATGTAATAACTACCGTAAGGGTGCTGAGGCTGTGTCAATGTTTTTAACTTTATGAAGACCACGTTTTAGCTGGCATCCTATTATATTAAGTAGCCTCTTGTTCTATAGGAAGCACGAGAACCGTCCGAAATCAGTGAAAAAGTCGAAAACTATAACTTCGACTACTGTATATGGAAATCGGAACTTCAAACAGATACTACTTGTTGTATTTGGATTCCCTCTTTTTAATAGAGATTGCACTTTTTCACCAGTCTCGAAACGTCCCCGTGCTTCCCCCGCATGCTTCTTATTTTCGTTCTTTTTGTTACGAACATTCCTATTTTTGGTTATACTAGAAAAAAAGCAGCCCTTTAGAATGAAAGCGAGGAAGCGAAGCGATGCCCGATTTGACGTATCTTATCCTGCAAATATTAGCCGTTATTTTACCGATCTTTGTCTATCATACTTTTTTTGGTGAACGAATCATATACAAGAATTCAAGGGTTGTATCGATCTATGATTTCAGCTTTTGGTTCGTGGCTCTTTTGCTTTGTATGCTGCTGCCGACCTTTCTAACGACGGAGTACCGGTTTGATCTTAGAACGATTCCGATTACACTCGGTTTTTTATACAGCGGGCCGGTTGTTGGCTTTGCCCTTGCTTTTGTGTCGCTTGTCGTTCGGTTTTTCATGGGTGGTCTTGGGGGATTGTATCATTACCTCCTCGTCTTGTTGTTTTACCTTCCTGTCGTGTTGGTTGTGTTTAAATCCTTTCGTCATGCGAGTCCCAAAATAAGAATGGGGGTCTTTATCGGGTTATCCCTTTTTCCTTTTGTTTGCTCTTCGCTTGCTTTGTTGATTTTAGCCGATGTTTCGTTTCTTATCAGCTCTTTCAATGCAGGCTTTTTCCTCTATGTAACCGTTTGTGTGATTGCAAGTTGGACGGCTGTATTGTTACTTGAAACGATCCGGGAAAACAGGCAGATGAGGCTGTCGTTGCAGCAGGCTGAAAGGCAGAAGCTCTTACGTGATTTGACGAGTGTTTTTGCACATGAAATTAGAAACCCGATGCAGGTTGCTCGTGGTTTTCTGCAGTTCCTAAATGCTCCTGACTTGTCAACGGACAAAAAGAAATACATCGACCTTTCAATCGAGGAGTTAGACCGGGCCAATGGCATTATTAGCGAGTTTCTAGCGTTTGCCAAACCGCAAAAAGAGGAGATCGAACCAATCGAGGTAAGAACACAACTGTTGCGTGTGATCGACATGCTGCAAGGCTACGCCCAATCACAAAATGTCACGATTGAAGCGGACTTGCCCGAGCATTACCCGGTACTGGCTCATCAGCAAAAGCTCGATCAATGCCTTTTAAATATTTTTAAAAATGCGATTGAATCGATGCCTGATGGCGGTGTCGTTTCCGTTGCTTGTTCGTCAGTGCAACCACACTGCGTCACCATTGATATTACCGATCGCGGGATCGGAATGACAAAGGAACAAATCAATCAGCTCGGCTCGCCGTTTTACTCGCTAAAGGAAAAAGGCACAGGGATCGGTTTAATGGTCAGCTACCAAATCATCGAGTCCTTTCACGGCAAAATCACAGTTACGAGTGAAAAAGGAATAGGCACGACCTTTTCGATCAGACTGCCTATTAGCCGTGACTTATCATTATCTGTGGCGAACCGGGCTACTGAGAGTATGTAGAGGTACTTAGAAGTTAGTGGCATCCGAATTAAGGGAGCTGCCGTTCGATGGCAGCTCTTTTTCTTTTTGATAAATTTTATTAATTAGGGTATAGGGAACCAGTCCCCACTATCCCCTACACATTCTTCAGCCTTCTATTCACCATCTCAATAGAAAATTCCTCGTACCCTTGTCTGATCCCCCAGCTTCTCATATGCTCATAATCTGGATTCATCCGATCAGCGATGGCTGCGAGAAACTCATCATAACCTGGCTCTCCACCGACATCTTCTGGCGGTGCATCTCCCTCTCCGGCAAGGCAAACAGGATAGTTCACGTCATAATCATCAATCATTTCTTCCACAACAATGTGATGCTTCCAATCATCTCCAAAGTCATAGGTATACGTCATTTCAGCAGGAAGATAGTCTGTCAGCTTTTCTTCCGTTTCCATCTTCATCGGTATTCCGTAGTCATAACCAAACGCCTCTTTAGAACAGACTAGATTTACGAGCGGCTTACGACGTTCCTCACGACTCAATTTCGCATGGTCAAATGGCTTACTTGCATAAATATGAAACTCATGTAGATGAGAATCTTGCCAGCCAAATGTCGTTTGCAACACCTCATGCAAATCGGGGAACGTAATATTTTTCGGAACGACGATTTTTCGCCAAACATGATGGTTCTCCAGTTCCAAAGTAACATGAAGAACAACAGCGTCTGAATTAAAAATAGACCCTTCTAACCATTCCTCTAAATCGCTATACAGACCTTCATTCGGCCTTATATAATCATTCTTTCCGTCACCAACGATTAATCGGCTAGCCCTCTTACTCACCGTCGTTTGATAAAGAGACTCTTGGGTTAGTTCTCTTTCGTAAAAATAGGTATGATCACATGCCTTATTCAGTCTGGCAACAGTTGACCTATCCTTTGTCGTTGTAAACGTAATTTCCTTAGACTGAGAAAGAAACGACTTTATCACATCTTCCTTTATATTCTCTGCCCTAAAAGCTTCACAAATCGCTCGAGAAATCAACTCATCTAGTTTCTTGAAGTCCTTTGCTTTTAATCCATGAAGGATAATCACATATCGATTGCTGTCATTCATAAGCACAAGCGTTTTTCTCCTAGCCACGGTTAACAAATTCGCATGCCAAGAGAACAACGTACGTTCCTCATTAGCAGGAGATGGCTTTATCTTTAATTCATTTAACAGTTTCTTCGTACACTGAATTAGCACGGATCAACGCTCCTAACTATTTAAAAAATGCACACGTTTCACTCTGGCTTATCATAGCACACAACGTAAGAAGCACGAAAACTGTTTATTGCAGAATAAAAATGGCTCTTACACAATTTTGGTGAAACCTATGAATTCTTCTTCGAATTAGCATCAATTCTTCTTCATCACATATCATATCGATATTCTTTCGTAAGTAATTCTTCAATATCACTTTCATTATAATTAAGTTCTGAAAATGTGGTAGCCCTATTTTGCCGCATTATCATTAAGTACATTTCACATATAATTTCCTACCAGAAAGGACAAGTTATTTAGATAATTTCACTATACTATAACCAAAAACACTTATACCTGTATATGTATTTATATTGGTGAATAAAAGAAAGAGGGCACGCTTTTGGAAGCGCGAGAACCGTCCCCGTGCTTCAAGAATTCTAAATAAATAATAATGAAAAATAAGTCCTAGTCATGTATAATGTAGTTATAAACAGCTAAAGAATAAAAAAGACCGAGTGCTGTAACACTCGGCCAGTGCAACTACATGCCGCATGAAGAGCGGCTGACCGTTTATTTTAGATAGTTTTTGATGAGAAGTAACCACCCAACTCTTGGTCGGAGCGACGGGCGGTTACTTCTTTTTGTTGGTGACTAGCGCGACAATCGCCACGAATGCGATAAACATTGTAACGATCAATGTACCGAATTGGAATAGCGTATTCATTGCTTCATATGTCACCATCTATAAACACCCCCTTTCACAGGGAGTGCCAACCGCCCATCAGCTTATATAGTTGCTACGATAAGTCTAGCAAATCATTTTACTAAAATCTATTAATATTTAATTAATTTAAACTGTAAAAGAGGCAGGCACGAGGAAGCGCGGGAACCGTCCCCGTGCTTCCCTTTCCTCCTCCTTCTTTCGTTCACCTTGAATGTACTGTGTGATTTCCGATTCCTTTCTGTCTCCTTTTTCGTAGAGTAAAAGCCTCCCAGATCGCTTCATCTGAAATGTCTCTTTCTCCTTTCAAATCAGTAATCGTCCTAGCTAACCGAATCACTTTAATATGGACACGGTTGCTGAATCCTTGTTTCATACACAAATGTTTGATCATCTGCTCCTGTTTTTCTCGCAGGGGACTTGCTTTCACTAATCTCTCAAACGGCACTTCGCTGTTTGTCACTTGTTCCCCGTACCGCTGAAACTGCCTCTGTCTTGCCTCTTGAACCCTCTTTCTTACTTCTTCAGAAGTTTCATTTCCTGTTAGGTCATTCTGGTTTAACGAAACGGGCTTTAATGACAATAATATATCCATTCGATCACGAATTGGCCCTGAAACCCGATTTTGATAGGCTTTCACTTGCTTTTTTGAACATGTACAATATTGACGGTCTGACCCTAAATAACCACATGGACAAGGATTCATCGCGCCGATGAATAGAAACTTTGCTGGGTACGTGACGGTGGAATGAGCACGGCTGATCGTCACTTTTCCATTCTCAAGTGGTTGACGAAGCATATCTAACGTTTTCTTTGTGAATTCAGCTAGTTCATCTAAAAACAAAACACCGCGGTGAGCGAGTGATACCTCTCCAGGCTTTGGATGGGAACCACCACCGATAATGGAGACAGCTGAAGATGAATGATGTGGAGAACGACAAGGAGGTAGAAACGGTGACTCATTAGAGGCATCTGCTAGTTGGTAGAGACTCACTTTCTCTAGCTGAGCTTCTTTTGATAGCGGTGGTAAAATCGATGTGAACGTTTCAGCAAGAAGACTTTTGCCACAACCCGGCGGCCCATCCATCATGACATGATGAAAACCAGCAGCAGCAACTTCAAGAGCCCGCTTCGCAAATTCATGGCCGATGATTTGCCGAAAATCACGTTCATAACGAATCTCATGGTCTTCTAGTATTCTAGATGGACGTTGAAAGGAAAAAGGCTGACTGCCAGACAAATAGTCAAGCACATCTTGAATCGAGCTAACATAAACAAGATTGAACCCTTCTAACTCAACTTCTGGTATATTCGGATCATAAGGAAGATAGAGTGTCTTAAGCTTTAATCTCTTCGCAGCAAGGATAGCCGGAAGCATCCCTTGAACAGGAACGATCGAACCATCTAAGGACAACGCTCCGATAAATGCCGTATCACTCGGAAGTTTCACAGAAACAAACCCGCCACTCTTTAAAACGCCTAACGCAATCGCCAGATCAAACAAAGGACCATTTTTCTTTTGCTCAGCAGGCGAGAGATTCACGATCACCTTTTTATCGGCAAGAGGATGCCCCATCGTATGCATGGCTGCTAACACGCGTTCCCGCGACTCTTTTAACGATGCATCCGGCAACCCCACTATCACGACAGACTCCACCCCTTCCATTACCTGGACTTCAACCTGAACGAGATACCCCTCCAAACCTTTCAAGCCAATGCTATTCACTTTAACAGACAAATGAGTCCCTCCTAAACCGAATTTGATCATCATATATTATATTAAGGATTGTAACTACATAAGGAATCTAAACCTGTGTGGTCTTATTAAAAATAGAAAGAAAGGGAGTTTTCTTTGAAATGCTTTAAGGAGTCATTGATAGAAAATCGAAGGCAAAGAAGATAATCTTGTTTCTAGTATCTTATCATTCTCAAACTCAAAAAGGTACTATTACTATTCGACAAATCTCAGGTGGTGACAGGCACGCGATCCTTAGATTTAGAAACTTATGAATTTCGTTGTATAACATTCTTTTTTCCACTCCTACTCCTCACTTTCAATATACTAATCTCAATTATATTGAAAGTAGGTCACTTTAAGGTAAACTGTTGAATCTTATTTGTGAATTTCTGTTTACTCTTAATTGTGGAAAACTGTTTATTCTAGTTTATCGTTTACAAAGCACGAGAACCGTCCCCCGTGCTTCGAAGAAGTTATGTTAAACTTAGTTAAAATTTCAAAAAGGGGAATAGTAATGGATACTTTAACAATTAAAGAACTACAATCAAAAAATGAAATTTTAGAAGCATTTCCAGTTATGAAACAATTACGAACTCACCTTGATGAAGAGACATATCTCGATTTAGTTTTAGAGGCAAAAGAGAAAGATAGCTATAAAATGTTTGCTTTAATTGATGGAGAAAAAATAGTTGCAGTATCTGGTTTTAAGCCTATGATAACACTATATTACGGTAGGTTTGTGTGGATATGTGATTTAGTGACCGATACAAATAAGCGTTCAAAAGGGTACGGTGAAAAGCTACTTACATTTGTTCATGAATGGGCAAAAGAAAACAATTATGAAAGTGTTGCTTTGTCTTCGGGATTACAACGTACTGATGCACACCGTTTTTATGAAAATAGAATGGATTATGACAAAGTAAGTTATGTGTTCAAGGCGTCTTTGAAATAAGTTGATATTAGGAAGCAATGGGCCGGTTCTTGTGCTTCCCCGTAGTAGCTCTCTTATTCTAGAGGAAGCATGAGAACCGTCCCCGTGCTTCCTCTAAGCTAACAACCTTCGACAAATTTCGAGGAGTACCTGTGTACCTCTTCTTATCTATTGATAAGGTAACATCCCTATCCACTTGAATAATAAAAAAGAGAAAAGGACACAAAAGCGACTCCTCCAAATCTCGAAGTACCTTATTCACTTTACCGCGTTACACTTTAGCCGAGTGGGGGTCAGGCACCGGTACTCTAAACCAATGACCAATAGACTTTAGTAGCTACTGCATTTAATGGTAACCAAAATAAACACCATCAAATTTTTTAAAAATAATAGATGCTAATCTTATTTTCAATATATCTAATCTTAAATATCCATTTCTTACCCAGTAACTCCTAGTCCCATTCTCACACCATTTATTCTTCCTTATCTATCTTTCGTACCAATCCCTCGACAATCCGTCAATTTTACAGCATTCTAGCTAGAAAGCCGTCGAACGAAACTACTCAATATGTGAGAAGTTCCATGATATAATAGGTAAAATCACTTCACTCATACTAAAGGCAAAGCCGTTGAAAGACGGTAACGCAAAGCTAGAGGGGCTTCTAAACAATTGATTCATTGTTTCATGCCAGCCAGTTCCCGACTACTCCCATAGTCGAATGAGTGTTATAAAGGGGGATTATATGATGAAGCTACTTTGGCACAATGTTTGGGTTAATGTTAGTATGTACTTGTATAATCGGTGTGATTGTCAATTGAAAAGAGGAAAGTTATTTGAAAGGGCTTACTTTCACCAGGAGCAAATAATAAAACTGAAGACCGGCACCTGATTATCGGGTGTCGGTCTTCAGCTTGAAAGCTAACAAAGCAATAGATCTATGCGATCAAGAACAGATCATAGTATTCGGTTCACGTACAGGTGCAATCTTGTCTGTCTAAGCCTAGAAAAAGCACAAGGTTAAGATTCCTTGGTGCCGATAAACAGAAAAGTTACTGGTAGATAAGACTTGTAGCACGAGAACCTTCCCCATCCTTCCACAATTCCTACTTCACTAACACCTTTGCCCCAATCTCTTCTTCCACGACATTGACAATTTGTTGAACATAGTGCTCAGCTTGTTCTTCAGTCGGAGCTTCAACCATGACGCGAATGAGTGGTTCTGTACCAGATGGACGAACGAGTACGCGGCCGTCTCCTGCCATTTGCGCTTCTACATTCTTGATTGCTTCGACGATTCGTTCGTTCGTATCCATTTTTGATTTATCAGTCACTCGTACATTCTTTAATACTTGTGGGAACGTCTGTAGTTCTTCTGCAAGCTCGGATAATGACTTCCCTGTTTCTTTGACAATGTTGGCAAGTTGTAAGCCAGCAAGCATGCCATCACCGGTTGTAATATGGTCTAGGAAAATAATATGGCCTGACTGTTCACCGCCAAGAGTATATCCAGACTTCCGCATTTCCTCCATGACATAGCGATCGCCAACACCCGTTGTAGCACTTTGGATTCCTTGTGCTTCTAATGCTTTATAAAAACCTAGATTACTCATTACCGTTGACACGACTGTGTTATGCTTTAGTCTCCCCTTTTCTTTCAGGAACTTGGCACAGATGTACATGATCTTGTCTCCATCAATGATCGTTCCTTTCTCATCTACCGCTATTAATCGATCTCCGTCCCCATCAAAGGAAAGACCGATATCAGCACCTTTTTCACGAACAAAGGCAGCTAACGCTTCTGGATGAGTCGACCCAACTCCTGCATTGATATTCAACCCATCTGGTGAATCGCCCATTGCAGAAACATCTGCACCTAAGTCAGCAAAAAGCTTAGATGCTAAGTCTGAAGTGGCACCATGAGCGCAGTCAAGAGCGATGTTTAATCCAGTCAAGTCTCCTTCAATCGTATCTTTGAGGTAATTCAAATATGTTTGTCCACCATCCGAATGATCTACCACTTTTCCTATGTCAACACCTGTAGGGCGTGGCAAGTCATCCCTTTTGTTATCTAGCAATATTTCGATTTCTTCCTCTTGTGCATCAAGTAGTTTATAGCCATCTCCACCAAAGAATTTGATCCCATTATCTTCTACTGGATTATGAGAAGCTGAAATCATGACTCCTGCTTGAGCGCCTAACACCTTCGTTACATATGCTACTCCTGGTGTTGAAATCACGCCAAGCTGGATCACTTCTACTCGAATGGACAACAGACCTGATACAAGAGATCCTTCTAACATCTGTCCGGATACACGTGTATCACGTCCTACTACCACTTTAGGTTTCTTCGTATCTTTCGTTAACACATACCCACCGTAGCGGCCTAATTTAAAAGCTAGTTCAGGTGTTAATTCACTATTAGCTACACCGCGCACACCATCAGTTCCAAAGTATTTCCCCATGATTAATGCTCCTTTTTATCAATTACTATTTATTTTTTATGATAGACTTCCTTGTTGTTTCTGGATTAAAGCGATATTTCTCTAAAAGCTCCCCTAGTATCCCACATTGATGATACAACTGCTTATGCAAACATACTAGTTAGTCATTTGTAATTATATACAAGTCTACATGGAATTAATAGAGTAACAGGGATTTCTAGTGTTGGTAATTAATTGAGCGGATAAAGCGACCTATTTCACTATAGGGGAAGAGGGACGCGCGGGACCGTCCCCATGATTCACGAAGAACTCCAGGTAAATTTTTTATAAAAATTACCAATAACAACCATTTATCACACTTCAATGTGTTCTAACTCCCTTTTGCTAAATGGATAATTTAGTAAAAAAGGAGCAAGAATTTGAGCTTTGAAGGACAACTAAACATACTATTCGGGAAAGCTGTAAAGATTAGAAGAATGAAAAAAGGATGGTCAATCGAAAAACTATCGGAAAAGTCAGACGTTAGTGTGAATACAATTAGTAAGATTGAACGTGGAAATGTAAACCCTAAGCTTACAACGATTTACAAACTAGCAAATGGCCTTAACCTTAAACATCCAGAGGAATTACTTACCGAAGCAACGCTGGAATTATACGATGACATGCCCAAAATAGATTAGGGCACCCCTTGCCCTTTTTTCCCTCTTTCCATTCTAAGAGGAAATAAACCGCTCAGAAAGCTCCCCTGAAAGAAGGTGATGTCTCTCCCAACCCGAAAGCAACCTTTCATTTACTTCCTTTTCTTATGTAATCCAAATAAACAACAAAGCGAGGTATATGCGATGGAAAAAATAATACTAGAAGACTACGAAATTAACAGAGACACAGTTGCCCTACAACCAACAACCCATACCGACTATTACACAATCGTCATTGAGCGCGACCAAATCCTTCACGTCAAAAAAACGCCTCTACAACTCATCAAACAGGCACAAAAAGCAAAGTCCCTATTCCAATCAGTCCAAGAGAGAACATCTATGCCTTCCCAACCCACTCGCCAGAAAACTTCGAATGTAGCTGGATCTTCTACCACCACGTGAAGTCAATTAAAAAAGACCCCAAAATACCGAACCAAACAATCATCACCTTCAAAAATAACAATACCTTAACCCTAAACGTGTCGTTCTCCTCCATCGAGAAACAAATGCAGCGGACATCCCAATGCATCGTCGGTTACTTACAAAAATTTGTAAGTATGCCTCTTCCTTCAGAACATGGTGGAATGTTTAACTTTGGGTGGTCATAGCATTATCATTCTATACACAACCGCACCTGCGGAATCCAATGTAAAGTCGATGCAGAGGACGGTTCTTGGGGAAGCATAAGAAGCGTCCCCGTGCTTCTCCTTCTAACTCTTTGATAGCTGTAGGCTTCGGCGGCCTTCCTCTACCCGCCATAACTTTCACCTCCTCAATTGACGTTTTTTTGAACACGAAAAAAGGAACCTTCATCAGAAAGCTCCTTTGGTCTTCTAAAATATAATCTCCAGATAGATCATCTTTTCTGCATAAAACAATCTTTAAAATATGCAGAAAAGGATAATATGGGGTAGTTTTTATTCTTCAGAATCGTGATTTCGAATGTAAGCTGTATTTCGTCCAGCACCAACCTTGATAATAAAACCTGCCTTCAATAAATCTGAGAGTGCTTTTTCAATCGTTGTCACACTAATGTCTGGGCAAAGCGTAGCAATTTCGGCTTTTGATACCTTTCCTACCTTAGTCGCGAAAATATGGCGGACACGTTCTGCTTTAGTAAGCCCTTGATTCCGTATCGTTTCAACCCTACTGCTAAACTCTTTATAGGCACTTAGAATAACTCCTAGATAATATTTCACAAAAGGTGCATAGTTGTTTTTGCCTTCATGCCAGCCTTTTGAACTTTCCTCTAGGACTTCATAATAACTTTCCTTTGTTTTCTCAATAATCATCTCGATACTGATGTACTTCCCGACAATATACTCTTCTTGATAAAGGAGTAAAAGTGTCAGCAATCGGCTCATTCTTCCGTTACCATCATTGAAAGGATGAATGCTAAGAAAATCAAAAATGAACTTTGAGATTAACAGTAGTGGATCAACTTTACTTTGATTTACAGCTTTTAAAAACGTGTTGCAAAGTCCTTCCATAGCCTCAGGTGTTTCATATGCTGATAAAGGTTGAAAACGTACTCGCCGATTGCCTTCGCTGTCCACTTCTTCAATGACGTTATCGATATTTTTAAAACGCCCACCCATTGCAGAAGGACTATACGTATATAAATCTCGGTGCAACTGTAATATGACATTTGGCCTTACCCTGATGTACTCATAGTTTTCATGAATGGAGTTAAGTACTTCACGGTACCCAGCTATTTCTTCTTCATCGCGATTTTTTGGTTCTGCATTTTCTGCGACAAGCTCACTTAACCGGGCTTCCGTTGTGAAAATCCCTTCAATTCGGTTGGATGCACCAGTACTTTGGATTTTAGCTACTCTAAGCATAGCTTCTAAAACATCTGGCTGCGCCTCCATAAAAAGCTCTTGTTTGCCTTTGTATTCATGAATCGCTGAAATAAGGTTTACAATGTCAGGTGTATAAAGTTCTTTATCTATCTCAAAATAATCAAATGATCTCATTATTATCTACCTACCTTATCCGTTACCTTTCTGCATAAACAATACCATTATTTTATGCAGAAAAGCAACATGATATGCAGTTCTTTATCCTTTTATGCCCTAAAATCAGAATTATCCATGGTGCTTCCATATTTCCATTTTGTATTCCCTGTTAAAAACCCGCCAACGTACTTCTCCATCTTCAAGTTTAAAAACCAGCATTCCAGGCAATAAATCCAATTGCCTTTGAGAATACCCTGCATCCAATAGATCTCGTTTTTGTTCGAGTAGCAGTTCCATACCTCGCAAAGCATCAACGTTACCTTGTAATATGTGAACCTTGGCCAGTGTTCCTGTCCCTTACCACATTGATGTGTTAAAGTAATGCGAAAAATAAATTGGAGCATATGTTAAGGTGCCCGTCCTTCTTTATTACCACTTTATCTACTTGGTTTCAAGTCATCTCTTATTAGTGCTCTTAATGCATAATCTAGTTCGTACGCAACGATCGACTCCCTACGCCTTTCTTTCTCGTCCTCCTCAGCGTAAAAGCCTCCCAAATCGCTTCATCCGATATATCCCTTTCGCCTTTCAAGTCGGCAATCGTCCTGGCTAACCTGATCACTTTAATATGGACACGATTGCTGAAGCCTTGTTTTCTACACATCTGTTTGATCATCTGTTCTTGTTTCTCCAGTAGCTGACTTGCTCGCAGCAACCGTTCAAACGGCACTTCCCCATTCGTCACTTGTTCCCTATACCTGTCATACTGCCTCTGTCTTGCAACGATAACCCGTTGTCTTATTGCCTCAGAAGTTTCATTGCCTTGTAAGTCGCTTTGGTTTAAGGAAACGGGTTTTAACGAAAGCAAAATATCCATCCGGTCACGAATCGGTCCAGACACTCGGTTTTGGTAAGCTCTCACTTGCTTTTCCGTACACGTGCAATACTGACGTTCTGAGCCTAGAAACCCACACGGACATGGATTCATGGCCCCGATGAACAGAAACGTTGCTGGGTAGGTGACAGTCGAATGAGCGCGACTGATCGTCACTTTGCCATTCTCAAGTGGTTGACGAAGCATGTCCAACGTTTTCTTTGAGAATTCAGCTAACTCATCTAAGAACAAAACTCCGCGATGAGCAAGAGACACTTCCCCTGGTTTGGGATTCGAGCCACCTCCGACAATCGAGACGGCAGATGATGAATGATGGGAAGACCTGTACGAAGGGATAAATGAACATTCTTGGGACGCGTCCGCTAACTGATAAAGACTCACTTTCTCTAGCTGTGCTTCTTTTGATAACGGTGGTAAAATGGAAGGAAACGTTTCAGCAAGAAGGCTTTTCCCACAGCCCGGGGGTCCGTCCATCATCACATGATGAAAACCGGATGCAGCAATCTCAAGAGCTCGTTTGGCAAACTCATGACCGATGATTTGCTTGAAGTCACGTTCGTAAGCAACTTCATGATTTTCTGCAATTGGAGATGTCCGCTGAAACAAAAAAGGCCGAGTGCCAGACAAATAATCAAGGACATCTTGAATGGAGGACACATACACTAGCTCAAGCCCGTCTAGCGTCGCCTCTGGAATCGTAGGATCAAATGGCAAATAGAGTGTCTTAAGCAATAATTTCTTTGCTGCCAGAATCGCCGGAAGCATTCCTTGTACCGGAACAATCGAGCCATCAAGCGACAACGCCCCGATGAAAGCTGCATCAGCCGGTACTTTCATCGAGGCTTTCCCGCTACTCTTTAATACGCCTAGCGCAATCGGAAGATCAAATAACGGTCCATTCTTTTTCTGTTCTGCAGGAGAAAGATTCACGACCACCTTTTTATCAACAAGGGGGTATCCCATTGTATGCATCGCTGCTGAAACACGCTCTCGCGACTCTTTTACGGACGCATCAGGCAAGCCGACGATGACGATCGATTCAATTCCGTCCATGACCTGAACCTCCACTTGGACAAGGTAGCCCTCTAACCCTTTTAAGCCAATGCTATTTACTTTTATTGACACGTTGCTTCAACTCCTTCAATATGGTTGATTTGTCTTTCGATAGAACAAATTGTTGATAATGATCGTTTTTAGGATTTGAAAAATAGGAAAGGGTTCGTTTCGTTGTAACAAGGGGATCTTGCCGAGATGATAGGTAAGCTCGGTAGCTGCTCCACCGGTAATCTTGTGGTCTTTTTACCATGTGCGCTTCTAGAGGGTTTAGATGAATATACCGACTTACTTCTAAAAAATAAGCATCTTCTTTAATTAACTTGTCACCATACCTGCCTTGAAATAAATGACCGATATAGTGATGTTCTTTATTGAACCAAACCGCGTATCTAGCATGGAGTTCTTTCATAATGTCTTTGATGTGGAATTTGGATGTTTCAATTTGGAGGTGGATATGATTGGTCATGAGGCAATAGGAGTGTAAATGGAAAAGATATTGGGATTTCACGTCTGCAAGAATGGCTAAATACGTAAGGTAATCATTTCGATTTTCAAACAAAGCCGTTCGCCTGTTTCCTCTTGCTGTAATGTGATAAATAGCACCAGGATACCAAACGCGATGTTTTCTTGACATGGCACACATCCTTTCGTTTTGCTCTGTATTAGTAGCAATGCCTCCTTGTACAAATGGTAAATTTATTATACAGCACAATAAAGACCTACGCCACACTAAATATTTGAATTTTCAGTCTTTAAATATTAGAACATTCCCCTACACACCTGGTATAAGAAAAGGGGGAAGGATAATCGCTCCTTTTTGTTAATTAGCGATAATCCTTTCTTACTCGCAGGCACAGGAACGACTCATTCAAATCTCGAGATGACTTTTTCACTTTACCGCGTTACACTTTAGCCGAGTGGGGGTCAGGCGCGGTACCACACGTATGTAATCCAAATAAACAACAAAGCGAGGTATATGCGATGGAAAAAATAATACTAGAAGACTACGAAATTAACAGAGACACAGTTGCCCTACAACCAACAACCCATACCGACTATTACACAATCGTCTTTGAGCGCGACCAAATCCTTCACGTCAAAAAAACGCCTTTACAACTCATCAAACCCGCATGCTTAGAAGGTGGAGCCTCCTACAATGGAAGGCGCGAAGCCGTCATCTATCAAACAGGCACAAAAAGCAAAGTCCCTATTCCAATCAGTCCAAGAGAGAACATCTATGCCTTCCCAACCCACTCGCCAGACAACTTCGAATGTAGCTGGATCTTCTACCACCACGTGAAATCAATTAAAAAAGACCCCAAAATACCGAACCAAACAATCATCACCTTCAAAAATAATAATACCCTAACCCTAAACCTGTCGTTCTCATCCATCGAGAAACAAATGCAGCGGACATCCCAATGCATCGTCGGTTACTTACAAAAATTTGTAAGTATGCCTCTTCCTTCAGAATATGGTGGAATGTTTAACTTTGGGTGGTCATAGCATTTTCATTCTATACACAACCGCACCTGCGGAATCCAATGTAAAGTCGATGCAGAGGACGGTTCTTGGGGAAGCATACGAACCGTCCCCGTGCTTCACGTCCCCTCGTCAATGAATTAACGCACTAAAGCGAATTATCCCAAAAACACACCCGCCAAGCCATTACAGCTCAACGGGCGTCTCTACTCTAAATAAATCTAATTTCATTTAACTCTATAATACTCCACATACCAATCCGCAAACTCCTGCAATCCTTCCTCAATCGAAGTCTCCGGCTTAAACCCAACTGCCTTCTGCAACAAATCAGTCGAAGCATACGTAGCTGGTACATCTCCCGGCTTAATTGGCTCGAAGTCCTTCTTAAAGACTACCTCTTTACCCATGGCTTTACTTAAAACTTTCTCAAGCGTTTCGATAAATACCATCAACTTCTCCGGATTGTTATTACCAATGTTATAAACAGTATGAGGAACAGTTTCAGTAGAAGGTTTACCGATAAGACGTTCAATTCCTACCACAATGTCATCGATATAAGTAAAGTCACGATAGAGGTCATTCTCAAAATCACCATTATTAAAGATCTTGATTGACTCACCAGCAAAATACTTATCAGTAAAGCCAAAGTACGCCATATCTGGTCGTCCCATTGGGCCATAAACTGTAAAGAAACGAAGTCCAGTAGCTGGAATCTTATATAGGTGGCTATACGTGTGTGCCATCAATTCATTTGATTTCTTCGTAGATGCATATAAAGATACCGGATTGTCTACAAAATCAGTTTCTTCAAATGGAACTTTCTTATTCGCTCCATAAACAGAACTCGATGATGCATAGACAAGATGATCAACTGGGTTGTATCTGCATGCCTCAAGGATGTTATAGAAACCAATAATATTGCTTTGAATATACACATCTGGATTCTCGATTGAATAACGAACCCCAGCTTGAGCAGCTAGATTTACGACAATATTCGGCTTGTACTGTTCAAAGATGTCTGTAATCAGAGATTTGTCCGAAATATCCCCTTTAATAAAGGTAAACTTCTCATTAGACTCCAATTGTTCCAAACGAGTATACTTAAGATTCACATCATAGTAATCATTAATATTATCTATACCTACCACTGTACAGCCCTGTTCTAGTAGTTTCTTAGATAGAAAATACCCAATGAAGCCTGCTGCTCCAGTAATAAGGTAGACTTTACTAGGATCTAACGCTTTGTAATTCAATGTTCTTCGACTCCTTTATACTTTCTCTACTTGCAGGTTGCCGTCCAATAGAGTGATACTCCACTCCTGCTTCTTTCATTTCAGCAACACTATAAATATTTCTTCCATCATAAACTAAAGGAGTTCTCATCATCTTTTTATACGCTTCAGGAGTCACCGCCTTTACTTCTCCCCACTCAGTAAAGATAAAGCAAACATTTGCACCTTCTAACGCACCCTCTATGTTATCAACATAGGTGATGCTACCTTTGCCATTCTTACCTTCTGGGTGCACTCTAGCAAAGTTCTCCGCACCAACAGGGTCGTAAGCATAAATATCCGCTCCTTGTTCTAATAATAAAGGAACATTCTCAAGCGATGCTGCTTCTCTTAAATCGTCCGTTCCTGGCTTAAACGTCAATCCTAGCACAGCTACCTTAAGACCGCTAAAGGTAATAAGTCTCTTTCTAGCTTTTTTGTATAACATCGTCTTTTGTTCTTGGTTGACATCTATCGCTGCCTTAACTGTTTTAAGCTCATAACCATTCTGTCTTGCTATATTCTCTAATGCCTTTGTATCCTTAGGGAAGCAAGAACCACCATATCCAATTCCTGCATTTAAAAACTTGCTTCCGATACGCTCATCATAGCTCATTCCTTTGGCTACATCTTGAATATCTGCACCAACTAGTTCACAAAGGTTCGCAATATCATTCATATAAGAAATTTTAAGAGCCAGGAAGTCATTCGATGCATATTTGATCATTTCTGCTGATCTTCTATTAACGGAAACAACAGGCAAATTGAATGGCTCATATAGCCCCATAAGGATGTCTTCAGCCCATTTACTCTCAGTTCCGATAATAACTCTTTCCGCATGTAGCGTATCGTGTACAGCTGAACCTTGTGCCAAGAATTCCGGGTTTGAAGCTACTTCTACTCTTACATCATTTACTAAGAAGTCTTGAATAAACTGCTCAACTTTGTCATTCGTTCCAACGGGGACTGTTGATTTTACAACAACGAGGCAGTCCTTTTCTACTGATTCAGCAATTTGTCTTGCGACGGTTGCAATATAAGAAAGGTTTGCTGAACCATCTGGTTGTTCCGGGGTACCTACACCGATAAAAATTGCGTCTGCATCCTTGTAGGCTGATTTATAATCTGTTGTATAGTCAATTCTACCTGTAGCATAATTTTTCTGCATTAATTCCTGCAAATTTGCTTCATAGATTGGTGAGACCCCAGATTTCATTAGATTCACTTTTTCTTCATCAATGTCAACACAGGTTACTTGATGACCGACTTCAGCAAAACATACACCTGCTACCAAGCCGACATATCCTGTTCCTGCTACTGCTATTTTGTACATGTTTATCCCTCGCTTTTTTTCTTAATTAGAATGAATCTTTATTAAAAAGCATAAAAACGTCCAAAGAATTAGGACGCTATTGAAGACTTCAAACACTGAATCTGTTTTTTTAAATGGTTAAAATGTAGTTTTATTATTTTACATCACGAAATTCAAATCGGGAAGCAAGAGAACCGTCCCCGTGCTTCCGGCTTCCCGTAATCAATTCTCCCAGCTGCATAATTTTTCTGCATAAATTCTTGCAAATCTGCTTAATAGATTGGTGAAACTCCAGACTTCATTAGATTCACTTTTTCTTCATCAATATCAACACAAATTACTTGATGACCGACTTCAGCAAAACATACACCTGCTACTAAGCCGACATAACCTGTTCCTGCTACTGCTATTTTGTATTTAGTTACTCCTACCTTTATTCTTTTATTTGTATAAATCGGACTTGGGGCGCCTTTTATTGTAATAGTCAAAATTCCAATTCACTAATAAGACACTACCGCATCGGGGGTCAAGCACACTAACTATTAAGTGCCGTCACTACAGCTTTTATACTTCGGAATGTGATAGGCACGGTTCTTAAGAGAGAATTCCGATAAATATAAATCTATAATATTATATTTTATATCCCCGTTAACCCACAAATCAGTCTGATTTGTGGACGAATAATTACTTGATTTCTAAGCACTTTTCAAAAATCGTTGTGGGATTATTCTTTTGCTTGAGTCAATTAATTCTACTCTTGTTTTTGGAAATAAAAATAGGATAACAAAATAAAATAAGGCACATAAAATTATCGAGAACATACTCCATAACACATTTTGACTAAATGATTGCAAAATGTACCCGAACAACCCCATCGCACTCACAGCTAGCATAGATGGAGAGACATTTCTAATCGTTTTTATAACTGACATTTTCATAACAACTTTCATGATTGTTAAATGAACTATTACAAACTGCATTCTTATTAACGATCTAGCAAATATTAAAGGCCAAAAACCGTATTTTCCCGCAATAATACAAGTCGGTATTAATACTATAAGATGCAACACTTGTGCTAAAAATGATAATTTAGGTCTCCCTTTTGCTCGATATACTTCACTACAAAAATGACCAAATACAATCATTATGGCACTAGTTAAAGCCCAAATACCTATGACATTACTCGCTTCCCCCCATTGATTACCTAGCAATAACTGTGTTGCTAAATCACTATATAAAAAAACGCCCACACCTAATGGAAACACTAGTATGGCTATAAGTCTTTGAAACTTGAAAAACATACTATTAAATTTACTGTCATTATTTTGCAATCTTGATAATGCTGAAAATAAGATTGGAACTGTTGCAGCTGTTATCAATGCTAATAATGAATTAACCATCATCGTAGATGTTTTATATATTCCTAAGTAATATTCATTCAAGAAATAAGCTATAATAAAAGTATCAATCCATACAGTTAGCCATATTGAAATTGCTTCTATTAATGTCCAAATACTGAAAGACAACATTTCTTTTAAGGTTTTGAAATTATAATAAAGCTTAGGCTTCCATTTTGATTTTAGTGTAAGAAGTACTGCATTAAAGAGTTGCATACAAATCATACCAATAACTAACGACCAATAACTGAATCCCATTATAGCTAATGGGATGGTTACTATAAAGGGAATCATAATTGCAATAACTCGTACTGTGAAAAGGGTTTTAAAATCAAAATCTCTTCTGAATAATGCCATTTGAATACTTGAAAAAGACGTTAATGGTAACTGAATACAAGCTACAATAATCACTATTCCAAGTCCAGGATTCCCTACCATTGTAGCAATTTGTTCATTGAATAACGCGATGATCCCCCATAATAAAAAAGAAAGAACTAAATTTGTCCAAAATGCCACATTTGCATTGATATACCTTTCTTTTACACTTTTAAATTCACGTTGCACCAAGTATTTTTGAAATCCTGCATCTGTGAACATATCTACAAAACTAATAATCATTGTAATTGTTGCAATCACACCAAATGCTTCTGGTGCAAGAATTCTTGCCAATATCATGTTCGTTAATGGTACTATTATCTTCGCAATTATCTCAGTAATAGTTGACCATTTAGCTCCAGTAGCAATTTTTTTCCCTAACTGCTTATCTTCCACTTTTAATTTCTCCTTTTATTACTTCATTAATAATTCTCGATAAGCTTAGCTTAATATGAAATAACGCAAAAGAATATTTTTGTGTGGCCATCTTTTAGATTAATTTATCCCATCAAGATTTAACCAATTACCCATTTCTTTCTCAAACTCGATAGATTTTATTTTCCCCATGCCACTTTGATGAAAAAACGTAATCTCACCAAATATAATCTTTTCGTTAATAAAATAAAAATCAACTCTTGTATGCGGAAAACCCGTAGATATTTTTCTACTTAAATTAATCATTTCATCTAATTTAGTTGGTTTATCTACTTTAATAGATAATTCTTTAGGATACGATATTTCCCCTTCCATGAAGTTCCAGTCCAAGTCATATAAGTTTCTTCTGGTTTTTTGTTTATTGGTTATACTAAAATCAACTGAAATAAACTTAGGTTCACCATTAAAACAAAAAAAGCGATAATCTCGTAGTTCAGCCCCCCCCTCTTGCTCAATAAATTTTTCACTTATAATTCTAGGCTTTATTTCTTTATAAACCCATTCACGATTCTGCCAATAATAATTATTCTTAAACCATCTTTTCATTTTTATTAATTCTTCATTCCAATTAATCTGTGTTTTATCTTTACAAATAAGGTTAAAGCCTGACCCGTGAGTTCCCTTTAACACAAAAGACTTCGGTAACTTATCAATGTTAATCTCATCTACGGAATCATATACTGCATAAAGTTCGTTTAAATACTCGTCTCCAATACGCTCTTTTATAATGTCCCTTACTTCATATTTGTCAGCACATTTAGTCGCCAGAGGATCTCGCCAATTTATTTTTAACCATTGCAATTTATCATTAAAATATACTGGTTTTTCTAAATCTACCTCCCTACCTACCCTTTCCTTGAACCTTTTTCTAATTAGCCTTTCATCTGATATTAAATTCTTATAATAGAACTCTTTCAAAAAATCATAGAGAGGTACAATTTGTTCATTTTTCTTTAAAGCACTTAATATCGACATTTTATTTTACACCGCCTTATTATTAACAACACCTTGCCTAATTCAAGATTTAATTACTCTCAATTATATCTAGCCACTCCACAATAACGTTATCGGTATCAAAATCTTTGACTCTCTCAAAGGATCGTTTAGAAAAGTGGTTATAGATTTCTTCTTTCATTAACACACTAACAATCGAGTTAGCTAAGAATTTTTCAACTAATTCTGATTCCTTAGCTGACGGGTCTGGAACAAGAATACCGAATCTGTCATGTTGAATACCATAATTAATTGAGCCCTTATATTCGTTCGGTGCTAAAATTTCTCGTGGCCCAGATTGACAATCCGTAGATATTACAGGTGTTCCACAAGCCATAGCCTCAGCTAATGCGTTAGGGAAACCTTCATAATATGATGTCATTATAAACACTTTTGAGCTATAGATATACTTGAATGGGTTCTCTTGGAACCCCATATAATGAATACTACCTAAAAGGTCTAACTCATCAGCAATTTTTATTAATGTAGACTTTAATTCACCCTCTCCAAGGATGACTAATTGAGCATTTGGAACTAACTGCTTAACTTTTTTGAAGGACCTTAATAAGTGATGTTGTCCTTTCTGCTTACTTAACCTACCCACTGTTATAATCGTTGGATCTTTGAATATATCTTTCTCGTTGTTTTCAAGTCTTTTCTTTGCTAATTCTTGAATCTTATCGATAGAATAAAAATTATAAATCACCGTTATCTTTTCTCTTGTAAGATCATAGTTTTCTATTAAATCTTCTTTCATTTCCTTCGACACAACGATAATTTTTTGAGCTCTTTTATATAAGAGTTTAATGCTTAAATTCCAAAAAAAAGCCTTCATGCCTTTTTGATGTTTCGTTGACATGAAGTTCCTTACAGAAACTATAGAGTTTTTAGTATTAAAAGTCATCATGTTAAGTAAGTTGGGATATTCTAAAAAACTAATTACCGAAACACCGGCATTTTCTTTTTTTATTTTATTCAACTTTTTAATTCTATTTATAAAAGTTACAACCTTACTAATTAAACCTTTTGGTCGATCTCGATCTAAATAAGTGATTTTACCTACGTATTCATAATCGACTTTAGCTTCTTTACCAAACAAAACAATTTCTTTTTCTATTTGATCTGGAAAATTTAATGATAAGTTAGATACTACTCTTTCTGCACCTCCACCTGAAAGAGTCCCGATAAGTAATATTACTTTTTTTCTCAAATTTTTATCATCCTATCGTTTTACAATATTTGTGATTATTTTAACTTTTATTTTTTGTCTTCTTCAATTTAATTATCTCATAACACAGGTCTTTTCTTTTTATTGATATATTCTCTCATAATTAGAATTAATATAATCAAAATGACTACACCATAAAACCATGTTTTTACAAGCCAATGAAAGTGATTACGCACAACATGTATAAATATCGACATTGTCGATATTGCAAAAAATATTCTTAGTGACTGTCTTTTTAAATTAATATTCTTATCTAAATATGTCAATGAAACTAATAAATATCCAAGTAATATCATAAAAATTGGAGCACCCATTGGTCCATAGTTTAAGAGTGCTTCAGCTACAATATTGAACCCAGCTCCGTATGAAATATCTAAATATCCCTGTGAAAACCAATCACTAATAGGTTCAAACGGTCTTCCTAAAATAGGGAAAATTCTACTGGTAATAAAACCTAACAATGCATTAATATATGTGTTCCCATACGGCCAAATATCCGTCCCATACTTAACTAATACAATAGTCGGTCTCATGGATGCACCCATTTCAAATATACCAGAGATAATTGATGAATTTTTTAACGAAATTGAATTGACAATATTCTCTAAGCTTATGCCGGTATTTCTGATCGACACAATAGCGTCTAATAAGTATAATCCTATAATTGACGTAACACTATATGTGGTTATTGTTTTAAAGTTTATAGTCTTATAAAATGTATGACTCATCCACATCAAAATTATTAGTTTGTATAACCAACTACCTCTATCACCAGAAAGTACACTAATCAATAAATACACTGCAAAAATAAAGTATACAGATATTTTTACATTTTTCCGATACATACTACCTATTAATAATCCTACTAAACATGGAAAAAACATATGTTCAATTAAATTGAAAACAACAACTTTACCGACTACGTCTTCGCCATAATAGTATGCACTGTATCCATATAATTGGGATATTATTAGCTTGTAAACAGCATTGTAAAAAGTAATTGGGATTACAATATAACTAGCAATTAAACACGTATAATATATGGACTCTAAAGTATTATTATTAAGAGTTCCAATATTGGATTCGGAATTTTTCTTTACTTTTTTCCTGGGTTTATGACAAAATACTGCTCCAAAATGAAACATTAATATACTTACTAAAGTAAGCGCTTGAGCATTAACAATTTCCGCTGAGGTTGGAACACCCATAGTATATAAGGTTGTTTCGCCTATTTCATGAGTTTGATGAATTCCAAAAGCCCACATCAAAGGTTGCCCATAATTAAACAGAAAAAAAAACACCATGAAAATAATATATAAAGAAAAAACATTCCCTGTCAATTTATACCATGTAATAACAATATAAACTCCAAGAGCAACTCCCAGCCAAGAAAGCCCAAAAATCAGGTTGCTATAATCTACGTTATTGTTGATTGTTGTTGTAATTAAAAGATATGAGATATAGCCAATGATTGTTGTATATATAACTATTATACGAAGTCCTAATTTAGCAAAACTCTTTTTGTTATTCATTATTGCATCCATATCTCCTTACATTAACTCGAAGTTTCAATTAAACTTTTATCAAAAACATCTTTTTTGTGCTGCTTTGACAATCGAACACAACTCTTCAAGTTCAAAAGCTTTACGGTAAGATTAAATTGCAGTTTGTAATCAAATCTAGGCTTAATCAAACTTACATAGTTTATATGAGATTAAAAAAATTATTTATTTTCTCTTGAAAATCCTTTTTAGAAAATTTCTCAGTAACGTTGCTCTTAGCGTTTATACCAATTCTCTTTCTCATATCTGAAGAATTTATTAAAGTTGTTAACCCTGAAATTAATTCATCAATCGAATCTTTTTTGATTAATAATCCTAAGTTACCAGATTCAATTATTTCACTAGCTCCCCCGACTTCTGTAGCAATTACCGGCAGTTGATGACCCATTGCTTCTATTACAACTCTAGGTAATCCTTCAGATCTGGATGGAAGTACAAAGATATCCATCGCACTATAAGCTCTACTTACTTCTTTGCAAAATGGTATGTTCTTAAATGAAACATTCGCTTTCTCAATTTTACCGAGTTGCATATCCCAATAACTTTCGTGTCCAGGGCTTACATCACCGACAACGAGAAGTTCAATATTACTAGGGTTATTATTTAGTTCAATAAAAGAATCTACTAAGATATCAAGTCCTTTTCTTTCATTAATTGATCCTAAATAACCAATAACAAATTTGTTTTCTAAGATACCGAGTCTTATTTTCGACTCGTTTTTATCAAAAATTTTATATTGATCAAAATCGAAACCTGTATAGATATTTGTTATTTTATGATTATACTTTTCAATTTTCTCTTGAGGTAAATATCTCAATACTCCTTGAGCAATCGTAATTATGTTATCTGAAAACTTCAAGCCAACTTCAGTCAGTTTAGAGTTTGGAACATCCGACCTTATATACCATACATTTTTCTTCTTCAGTATTTTTGTCGCTAATACAGAGTATAGTAGAGCTCTTAAATCGTTCACATAAACGATATCAACATTGTTTTTTTCAATATAACGAATCATTTTAAGGTTATAAAACAAAATTTGAAAGGCTACAAACATTTTCCCAATGATTGAATATTCTAAGGCTTTTCCACCAAAGACATTAGCCCTTTTTCCCAGTTTCACAATATCAACTTGTATATTATTTTCTTCTAAACCACTCTTCAACTTGCCATGCTCTGTTGTAACAACCTTATAATCAAAGTTATTTTTATCAAGACTTTGAATAAGTTTTAGCATGCTTTTTTGGGCACCATAAAAGGAGTCATAGCGAGACTCCAAAAACATAATTTTTTTCTTCATCTCAAAACCCTAACCTTCTTTAATTAATACTTTCATCTGTTCTATATATGCATTAACAACAATCTGCCGATCAAACTCTTTCTCTATCTTACCCCGACCAGCTAAGCCCATCTCTTTCTTCTCTTCATAGCTAAGATCCAAAAACTTTTCTATTTTATCTATAAGGTCCGTACTATTCTCTTGTTCAACTACATATCCATTGATACCATTATCTACAATTTCTCTACACCCACTCCTATTTGTCGTAATAATCGGCCGTCCACTAGCTGCACTTTCTAGTAACACGTTAGACATTCCTTCAGGGTAATAGGTTGGGTGGATCGTACAGTGAGTTTCTTTAAGTATTTCTCTTATGTCATTTACCATACCATGATATTTGATAACTCCCCGTTGTTCGAGTTCCTGAAGCTTCTCTTCATAATTTTCTTCACAAAAGCCACAGATATGGAATTTAGAATCTGGATATTTTTTCCTTATATACTCCGCGGCTTCTAGATACTGGTCAATCCCTTTTTCCTTCATAATTCTTGAAATGAAAACGAATTCAGTCTTTTTTTCGATAGGATAGTCTATGAGTGAAAAATGCTCTGTATTTACCCCTGAACCTGGAATAAGTTTTGGTCTCCCAGTCCCTATTTTTTCTTTATTAAACAACTGCTTATTTTCTTCGTTTTGAAACATTATACAGCTACTTTTCTTTAAAGATACTCTATGCATTATTAACATTACTTTCTGCATAAGGCTTTTCTTCTCAACAGCTGTACCTAATCCTGTGATGTTCGGGATATGAGGAATTTTTAATAACCTACAAACGAATCCCCCGTACAAATTAGGTTTTACAGTATAAGACATTACCAAATCAGGACGGATTTTTCGTATGACTTTAAAATATTTTCTGATTAGCCTAGCATCTGTTATAGGGTTCGTACCTCTACGATCGAGCGGAAGGTCTATACACTCACACCCCATCTCTTTTAACTTTTCAACCTTTTCTCCGTAAGGTTGAATGACATAAACATAAAAATCTTCATCTATTAATCTTTGAATAATTTCTCTTCTAAAGTTATAAGTGTATGCATGATGATTTGAAAGTATAACTACTTTTTTCACTCTATTCCTCCGTCAATCTTATTGATTCTTTAAAATCTACTAGATTATAGCTTTTATGTCTATAATTAACGTCAATTTCTTTACTATACACTAGATCACCAAATATTTTTCTCGTTAAATCGGTTTTAATATTTTTCAAAAACGAATTAAATACTTTAGTCATCCAAATACGTTTATCAATTGACTTCGCAATTTCCTTTACCATTTCTGAAGTACATACATACTCTCTATCTTGAGGAAAGAAAAGTCCATTTATCGGATTATCAACTAAAGATTTAATGTATTCGTTTAAATTATCAATATAAATCATACTTCTTTCATTTTTTATATCAGGAAATACCAGGGTTATTCTGGTAAGTGAAGATAATTTCGCATAATTCCCATTGCATCCTCGTCCGTAAATCATTGGTGGGCGAATAACTGAAACTTTATATTGAGGATCTTCTAATTCACGAATAAGCCTCTCTGCTTCAAGCTTTGATTTCCCATAATGCGACTTTGGTTTAGTGACCGTATCTTTATCAATTATCCCTGTATCTTTACCATAGACACTCATTGAACTAAAAAAGATAAAGTGTTCAACACCTTCAGTTTTTGCTTTATTTGCAATTTCATATGCTAAGTCTCGATTAACTTTGTAATACAAATTTTTATCAACCTTACGTTCATTTAGGTGAGCAATACCTGCAACGTGAAGAACAGTGTCGTAGGAGGAAAAGTCAATTTCCTTCCATGAATCACCCCTTACGCTGATCTTTTCCACTTTATAACAATGAGTATCCTTTGCTAACCACATTTCAAAGCTATTGCCAATGTAACTATTTTCACCTGTGATTAAAATTTTTTTCATCGTTACAAGGACTCCTTTGTGCTCTTGTTATCACCAGGTTGTTTCGATCCAGTTCTACCTTCAACAACTCCATCACTCTTTACAACACTCACGATAGTTCCAAAGAAGCATTTAATGTCCATCCACAAGCCAATTTTTTCGACAAACTCGCCATCTAGCTTGGCCTTCATCTCAATAGGAAGCTCATCTCTACCATTAATCTGCGCCCACCCTGTTAATCCAGGAGGTACATCATTAGCACCGTATTTATCACGCTCAGCAATAAGATCGTACTGATTCCACAACGCTGGTCTAGGCCCGATAATACTCATCTGGCCAATAAATATATTCCAAATCTGAGGTAACTCATCTAATGAAGTTTTCCTAAGAAACTTACCTATCTTGGTAATATATTGACCCGGGTTATCCAAAAGATGTGTTGGTGTATCTTTAGGAGTGTCAATTCTCATAGTTCGGAACTTTAAAATATTAAAATGTGTTTTGTTGATTCCAATACGCTTTTGTTTAAACAGCACTGGACCTTTAGATTCCAACTTAATAGCTAAGATTAAAATCAAGAAAATTGGTGATAACACTATAAATCCTATTAATGAAAGCACTATGTCTAATAATCTTTTTATTTTCATATACATTTCTCTTAAAACTCCTTAACCTTAGTTAGTTTGTTAGTACTTAATTGGAATCTCACCTCTTCCAACCAACCACTAAACAGTAATTCCAACTAATCCATTTACCCATGTGTTGTATTCAATTCAAAGTTATCCTGTCACATTGCTCGGACAAAGTAAAAAGAAAGAAACACACTTATTTCCTTCTTTTTCATTAACATTTAATAACCATTCGGGCCTGTACTATACTTATATATCGTTCTATTCCACCACACTCAAAACCCTCAACTCACCAACCCTAAAGTTAGCAATATCCAACAACTCTTGCCTTAACCCCTCACGACTCTGCCCTTCAAACCGTCCAACCAAATCATAAGTCACATTAATATTAACCTCAGGCGTCTTCCCACGGTAAATTTTCGGATAAACCTGCTCGCTATGCACTTCATCCTCACCAAGCAATTCCTCAAACATCTTCTCCCCAGGTCTCATGCCAGAAAAGACAATCGGAATCTCCTCTTCCGTATAACCAGATAACTTGATCACGTTACGAGCCAAATCTACTATCTTAACCGGCTCTCCCATATCAAGCACAAACACTTCTCCACCTTCAGCAAGCGCCCCAGCTTGGAGTACCAACCTTGATGCTTCTGGAATGGTCATAAAATAGCGAACCATATCTGGATGCGTAACCGTCAACGGTCCACCATTTTGAATTTGTTGCTTAAAGAGCGGTATTACACTTCCACGACTTCCAAGAACATTCCCAAACCGCACCGCAACAAATCTCGTATCACTAATCATATCCATATGCTGCACAACCATCTCAGCAATACGTTTTGTCGCTCCCATCACACTCGTAGGATTAACCGCCTTATCGGTCGATACCATCACAAACGTATTAACTTTCGCTGCACTTGCAGCCTCGGCTACATTCTTCGTTCCAATCACGTTATTCTTAACCGCTTCTTCAGGATTACGCTCCATTAATGGAACGTGTTTATGAGCGGCTGCATGGTAGACTACGTGTGGCTGTCTAGTAGCCATAATTGAGAACATCTTATCTCGATCTTGAACATCGGCAATTTCCGTTGAGATGTTTAACTCTGGTACCGTTCTTCTTAACTCCATTTCAATCGAGTAAATACTATTCTCACCGTGCCCAAGTAAAACTAGCTCTTTTGGGGAAAACTTTGAGATCTGACGACAAATCTCTGAACCAATTGACCCGCCCGCTCCTGTAACTAGGACTGTTTTTCCTTTTACATACTCCTCAATACCGGCAACATCGAGTTCAACAGGCTCACGTCCTAGTAAGTCTTCTACTTCTACATCGCGGAATTGATTTACGGATACTTTCCCTGACATAATGTCCTCGATCCGCGGAAGGATTTGTGTCTTTGCTTTTGTTTTGGAACATTCTTGGAAAATTGTGTTTAATTCTTTTTGATCTAACGAAGGGATCGCAATGATGATATGTTCGATTTTTAATTGATTAACGGTTTCTTCGATCTTTTCTACCCCGCCAACAACTGGTAGATTTAATACTTCAAGGTTTTGCTTTGTTACGTCATCATCAATAAACGCTACTGAGTTCATATCTGATTCTTGGCTTTGTTGCAGCTGTCTGACAACCATGGTTCCAGCTGCACCAGCACCAATGATTAAGGTATTTTTTTTGTTTTTTGCTGGCTGAATATACTGGTCTCGAACGAGTCTCCATGAAAAGCGAGATCCTCCGATAAAAAGGATGTGCATCATCCACGTAATCGCTAGCGTTCGCAGGAAGACTTCTTGGAAAAAGACTAGTTGAATAACACCCGTTACGATAATCGAGAACGTGACAGCTTTAAAAATGCCTGTCAGTTCAGAAATACTAGCATATTGCCATACTTTTTTATAAAGATGATAGACATGCGCAAATAGATGATGACTAACTAACAACGTGAAAGAACTGACAAATAAGATCGCCGTAAAAGGATTCGCTAACGGTATTAATAAGAAATAACTAATAAAAATGGCTGTTAGTACAATAAGCGAGTCAACGGTCATCAATGCAGCTATTCGTTTACGATAGGACATGAATTTTCCCCTTTCTTTTTTACCCGTTTCGTTTCATATAATAAAACCTTAAGCTATAATTCCGATTTTCACTTTAGAAGAATCATAGGTTAAGGCTTTATCAAAGCTTTAACCTTTTATAAAAGGAGAGGTTGCCCCCCTCCTTCTTATCTAATGACTCAAAGTCTTATGCTTTTTAAGTAGTTCTTCCATTTCTCTTAATAATGGCTGGCTCAACTCTTCATTCTGCAGGGCAAACTTCAAAGTAGTTAAGACAAACCCTAACTTCTCCCCTACATCAAACCGTTCTCCTTCAAAGTCATAAGCGTAGACAGATTGTAATTCATTTAATTTTTGAATTGCATCAGTAAGCTGAATCTCACCACCAGCACCCGTTTCTTGCTTCTCTAGATATTCAAAGATTTCTGGCGTTAATAAATAACGTCCCATAATCGCTAAATTAGAAGGCGCTGTGCCCTTTGCTGGCTTTTCAACGAAATTGCTCACTTGATACGCTCTTCCCTCTTGAGAGATCGGATCGACAATTCCGTAACGATGTGTTTGATCCTCAGGTATGGTTTGAACACCGATGACAGACGAACCTGTTTTTTCATACACATCGATCAGTTGTTTTGTACACGGTATTTGAGCTTGAACAATGTCATCTCCAAGAAGTACCGCAAACGGCTCATCTCCAATAAACTTCCGAGCACACCATACAGCATGTCCTAATCCTTTCGGTTCCTTTTGTCGAATGTAATGGATATCCACTTTTGATGCTTTTTGAACTTTATCTAGTAAGTCAAACTTTTCTTTTTCAATCAAATTTTGTTCTAATTCAAATGCGTGATCAAAATGATCCTCAATTGCACGCTTTCCTTTTCCGGTCACGATAATAATATCCTCAATTCCAGCTTCTATCGCCTCTTCAATGATGTATTGAATTGTTGGTTTATCGACGATTGGTAACATTTCCTTTGGCATAGCTTTCGTTGCTGGCAGGAACCTCGTTCCAAGACCCGCAGCTGGTATGATAGCTTTTCGTACTTTTTTAATCAATGTAGTAACCCCCATTTATCTTTTAATCACATACAATTAAAGCCTTAAGCTATTAACCTTCTCTTTAAGATCAATAGCTTAAGGCTCTATCTACTTTTATAAATTTAAATATAATAAGAGGCATCTAACCCCTCCTCACATCACACCACCGACGACAACAGCGTCTAAGGTTTTCACCCACAGCATGATCGAGTGCCCCCATCGATAACGGCAAGGAGACATTGCCAATAAACTCTTCTTTTGTATTAGCGAGTTTCTTGCTGCTTTCTCATCTCGATGGCTTGCTTTAAAAGTTCCTGGATCGCATCGAGCTTTCCCTTCGGTGCATCCTGCTTTATATACCTAATTGCTTTTACAATCGATTTGGGCATTTGATCTATTTGTTTCATTTTTTTACATCGCCTCACAAAAAAAGACCCCAAGATTATGTTCTCGTGCTCTCTCATCGTTGTTTTTTCATCTAAGTAATTGTATTTTGCTCACAAACCAACAGTGACTTAAGGCCTATATCTCAATAACACTAATCGACATCTTTCGATAATGAGACTAAAGCATTGTATCTTGATAAAATTTTATATATATACGCATAATTATGGTTTTTAAGTAATTCCTTAGCCTAATAAATTCTCATAGATTTACATAATTTTTTAACACCTTACTAGTGTAATAGCTTATCTTACATTATTCAACATTTAATATATACAAACTTTCGACATATTCTGCACATGCAAAAATGTAAGCGTTGCGAAAAAAGTCACAAGAAAAAACCAATAATTAACTCCCACAGCTACTATTGGCTCTAATAGTTATATAGACATAACATCTTAAAAGAAATAGAGTCTTTTCCGTTTCTTGACAGGCTCTGGTGGCAATACTTGTACGTAATGAGTATCTAACAGCAACTCAGCATTTTCTTTATACTGGTAAACTGCATCGAATCCAAATCCATCCTCCAGTACCGAGTATGCCTCGCGTAGACGAAATGGTCGTTCATTTAGATTATGTGCATCCGAGGCAATGAAGTGCGTTAAATTTGCGTCAATTAGTTGCTCGGTGAATTTCTTCACTTTTTTTCCGAGGTGACCTGTTAAACTTGATGCCGTCACTTGTGTTAACACGCCAGTCTTCACCATGTCATAAAGCAGATCAGGCTTTTCTACAAATACTTTATTCCGTTCCGGATGAGCAATGATTGGCGTGTACCCTTTCATCTGCAAATCATAAAACAGTCTTGTTGTGTAATGAGGAATACCATTCGACGGAAATTCAACTAAAAGATAGGAACTTTGTGGTGTCAAAGGCAAGACATCACCTAATTCCATATTTTGAATGACTTCCCCATGTATTCGAATTTCCTGTGACGGGATCACAGTTAGGTTGATGTTTGCTTGTTCAAAGGCTTCGTTTAACTCTTCTACTTTTCTTAAAATAGACGGACCACTATTTTCAAACATTGGGTGCTGGTGATGAGGTGTCGCAATGATTTTCGTGATCCCTTCTGATTCTGCTAGTCTAGCTAATTCTAAACTTTCTGCAAGCGTACTAGGACCATCATCGACACCTGGTAGTATGTGACAATGAATATCGATCATTTTGACAACCTCCTCTTAGTCTAGTTTTCTTACGATTACTTCGTGCTGTAATAATAATAACTACCGGAATCAATTTTCTTATTATTTAAAATTGCTCCAAGTATGTTTGCTTTTGCATTTACTAGTTGGACTTTTGCTTTCTTCACTTCTTCACGCTCTGTTTTCCCACTTGAAACAACCAAAATGGTGCCGTCACATTTGCTTGCTAGGATCTGTGCATCGGCTACTGCCATAACCGGTGGTGTATCAAGAATAATTGTGTCGAACATTTCTTTCGCACGCTCTAGTACTAGTCCCATCATTCGTGAGTTTAATAGTTCAGCAGGGTTTGGGGGAATTGGACCCGATGGTAGGACTGATAGATTTTCAATCTTTGTTTCTTGAACCAATTCTTCTAAGCTACCTTGCTTCGTTAACACATTCGTTAGTCCACTCATATTCGCAACACCAAATGTGTAATGGATCGTTGGTTTGCGTAAATCCGTATCTAATAACAAGACTGAATTTCCATTTTGCGCCATGACGACTGCTAAATTGGCAGCTGTTGTTGACTTCCCTTCTGCTGGTCCAGCGGAAGTTACAAGAATCGTCTTAATTTCACGGTCGACCGCAGAAAATTCAATATTCGTTCGAATTGTACGGTATTGCTCAGAAATCGGTGAGCTCTTGCTTTCTTGCGTAACTAGACTTCGTTGTAACTGTACTTGAGACTTCTTATCTTTTCGAGACACTGCTCACTTCACCCCTTCTTTACTTTCTTTCCGCTTTTTTCATCCAACGTTGCGACAACTCCTAAAATAGGGAGTTCTAGCACATCTTCAATGTCTTTTTCCGTTTTCATTGTCGTATCTAAATATTCAAGTAAGAAAGCTAGTCCTACAGCAGCCATTAACCCTACAACAAGGGCAATTGCAATATTTAATGTTGGATTCGGTTTAATTGGCGATGGTGAATCACTTACTTGAGCTTGGGACAAAATACTAACATTGTCGACACTCATAATCGAAACAATTTCACGCTGAAAGACAGTCGCAATCGTGTTCGCGATATGCGCTGCAGTTGAAGGCTGTTCATGTTCAACGGTAATGTTGACAACTTGTGAATTGTCTTGACTTCCAACGCTTACTTTGCTATTTAATGCCCCAACGGACTCAGAAAGGTTTGCTTCTTCTATGACCTTTTCTAAAATAATAGGGCTTTTAATAATCACGTTGTACGTATTAATAAGCTCGAGATTCGTTCGGATATCATTTTGACTAAAGGCTTGATCATTCTGTGTTTGATTGACGAGAATTTGCGTAGAGCTTTGGTAAATGGGTGTTAAGAGGTAGTAGCTAACAAGAGCACTGACTAATGCGGCAATAATTGGGATAATGATAATAAGCTTCATACGCCTCTTTAACGTAAGAAAAATGTCCTTTAAGCTAATTGTTTCTTCCATTCTGCTTGAAAACCTCCTAAATTTAGTAACTACAATAAAATGGATTATATCATAGATTGTCAAAAGCTGTTGAAATTTTTTGTTGCTCCTCTATTACAATTTACCTATAATGACTAAAGGAATCTATATTCTTTTTTGGGGAATTTTATAAAAATCAATAAGGAGATCGTACAAATATGAAGAAGAAACTGCTAATTAGTCTAGGTCTTTTGTTTAGTGTTGTGCTTATAGCTGTTGTTGCTTACGGTTTTTATTTATATAAATCTGTTACCGATACGGTTCAGGAAATTCATGAGCCAATTGATCGGGTGACTGAGAAGCGTGAGGAAAAGGTCGATGTCGACAGTGCTCAGCCGATTTCGTTTCTGATTGCTGGGGTGGACTCTCGCGGGGATCATCATTCTGGACGATCGGATACGATTATTGTTATGACCGTGAATCCTAAGGAACGTTCGGTGAAAATGCTGAGTATTCCTCGTGATACGCGCACGGAAATTGTTGGAAGAGGTACGATCGATAAAATTAATCATGCCTACGCTTTTGGTGGCGTGGAGATGACGATGGATACGGTTGAGAACTTTCTTGATATCCCGATCGACCATTATGTGAGTATTAACATGGAAGGCTTTAAAGGATTAGTTGATGCGCTTGGCGGAGTGGCTGTTACCAATTCGTTTCAGTTTAAACAAAGTGGTTATACTTTTCCGGAAGGTGAACTTTTCTTAAACGGTGAAAAAGCTCTTGCTTATTCAAGAATGCGTTATGAAGATCCGCGTGGTGATTTCGGTCGGAATGATCGGCAGCGTCAGATTGTCGAAGCGGTCATTCAAGAAGGAGCTCAGATTAGTTCGGTTACGAGAGTGGGAAGTATTTTAAATGAAGTTGGGAAGTCGGTTCGTACGGACTTGGATTTAGATGGAATGTGGAAGGTTCAATCGAAGTATAGAGGTGCTCGTCACTCGGTTGAGCAGTTGGAGATTAAAGGGAACGGAACAAAGATTGACGGGATCTA
The DNA here is from genome assembly GCF_036663595.1 of Halalkalibacter lacteus. Taxonomy (NCBI): domain Bacteria; kingdom Bacillati; phylum Bacillota; class Bacilli; order Caryophanales; family Bacillaceae; genus Halalkalibacter; species Halalkalibacter lacteus. The sequence continues at coordinate 43,550 of NZ_JAWRVL010000013.1, read as the reverse complement.
TTATTTAGAAATTCCCAATGACGAAGTCGAGCGTGTACAAGCTGAATTGCGTGGACATTTGGAGTTGGAATAGCGAAGGAACTATGACAAACACTCTCTTACTTTTAAGAGGGTGTTTTTGAAGAAGATCGTTATTACCGTTGGAGCATGAACAGTCGGAATAGCCATTGCTGTATTAGCTTCTATGCTGGGTAGTTTGTAAGTGAAAAAAGGGAGAATGATTGTCCATCATGGCCACCATTCTCCCTTCCCAAAAACAGGGTCTGACCCTCAAAGCATGGCCAAAGGGCCAAACCAAACCCTTCTACAAAACCGGTCTCTTCACAAGATCAATAATCGCGTCGACAACATCCGCAATCGAAAGCGACGTCGTATCTAGCTCAACCGCATCACTTGCCTTACGTAGTGGTGCAACCGCTCGTGTCGAGTCTAGCTCATCACGCTTCGCAATTTCCTTTTTCAACTCTTCTACGTTCGATGGCATGCCTTTTTTTATCTGTTCTTCGTGACGGCGTTCCGCGCGTACATCGACAGAAGCGGTTAGAAATACTTTTAATTTAGCATCAGGCAAGACATGTGTGCCTATATCTCTACCATCAAGAATTGAATTTCCTTCCATTGCTAGCTTTCTTTGACGTTCGACCATTTCGAGTCGTACGGCTTCGTGACTTGCCACTTGTGGGACATATTGATTCACTTCTGCTGTACGGATGTCTGTTGTTACATCTTGATCGTTTACGAATACCTTTGTTCCTTCTTCTTCATTTATTAGTTGAATCGTGATCGTATCGAGAAGTGCCTTTAACGCTGATCCGTCTTGGACATCTACTTTATGTTGAATGGCTGCGTAAGCCAATGTGCGGTACATCGCACCTGTATCAATATATAAATAAGAAAGATGTTCTGCTACTAATTTTGCTACCGTGCTTTTTCCTGCGCCAGCTGGGCCATCAATCGCTATGTTAATGATAGTTGTCATTTTTACACCTCATCTGTTTATTCGACACTCTCACTCTATAAATATCAAGTCATATCTTACCATATCATCAGACAATATTTAAAGAGCAATTATTCTTTCTATATATTTTTACATTTTTCATTTGGAATCATGATTTAGCTTTTCCTTTCCTCTATTACTTGCTAGAATACCAAGATAACAACGTAACTTTACATGAAATTTTACGTAAATACAGTTTATTTTCTTAGTTGATTCACGTTATAGTTTTGGAGGAGGGGATATTGTGAATCGAAGAAATTTTTTAGCTAATTTCCTATTATGGTTTTTAGCTGTCTTTTTTGGCTATAAAGCTGGAAGTATGCAAATGAATACAACTGATCCTAGCGAGATTATCGATACGGACGGAGTATCCGTTTCTGACAATTTGAAGCATTTAAATGAAAAGGTAACGGAAACGAGACATATCATCGGAGATAGAGGAATCAATATAAAATACCCCCCTGCGCCTTTAGTCGGTGCGAAGGTGGATGGTGTCACCGACGATACAGAAGCGATTCGAGCTGCTTTTGCTCTTGCTGAAAAACATCAAACAAAAATCATCATTCCAGGCGTATCTGTTATTACTGGGGAAATCGAAGTCAAGTCTCCTGTTGTTATAGAAGGTGTTGGATCTGGTGCTGGATACGGGAAGGATTCGTTACTTGATTATCGGCAAATTAGTGGGTTTTTAGTGCAAGGTTCAGGCAAGAAAAGAGTCCGCACACGTCGAAAACACCGCGCAAACGTTAGTGATCCACAAGACGATCCCCTATCAGTGGCATTAAATATTCAAGCTGATAACGTCGTATTAAAAGACTTTACTGTTTTTCTAGATTTTGATAAGAAAAACAATTCTCCTACTCATTACGGAGCGAATTGGGATGTTGGTATTTTTGTAGGTACACGGACAAACTTTATAACCGATAATGTCCATGTACTAGGTTACTTTAGGGAAGCAAGTGTTTATTATGATGTTACACATGCGACAAATTTACCTAGATTTAATGATTTAAATGGGAATCCTTATGACAACACAAATAACACGAGTGGCGGAGACGGTTGTACGATGTACAAGCCCTTCATTAAAGGTGGTAAGTGGGGGATCTTTGTTGCAGGTGCAATAAGAAGCGGCTCAAATTCGAACTATAGTGATGGAATGCTCGGTAAGACGGTGCCTGATTGGCGGGGTTCGTTCGGATTTTCAGACTTCACTATTTTTGGAGGACAAGTATACGGAACAGACCATCACAGTGACTATAGACGGAATGGTGCAAGTGGAAATTACATAACTGACTCAGCTGGTGGTTGTCTGTTTATTGATGGATTTGCCAATAACTCAAACCAAACAGTACAGGGCATGCGCTTTTTTGGTACTCGCTTTTCCTCATTCGAACCTTACCGAGTTCGTTTAGACCGAGCAAATCGAGTTATGTTCTATGGGTGTCATATTGAAATAAGGCAAAGTGATCACAGAAAGAATCCAAATGGTTCAACGATTACGTTCGATAACACCGATTTGTATGGACCGATTAGTTGTACGGAACGAACAGATAATCTATTTACTGAGGGATTACCGATGCAACTTAATCTCCAGTTTATTCCTTCTTCTGTCGCTTTTGATAATTATGCTCCCCTAGGAGATTCAGAAGGAGCTAGAACGACACGAAGAATGAACGCTAATGGGTTCGGTGCAACATCAGGTACATTAGATTTACGCTCTGGTGATCCATCGTCGGCTGTGCGGTTTCGTCATGGTAACAATGCTGCAGCGTTGTTAGACAGTACGGGGTTTAAATTTCTGTCAACCATCTCGAATCCTTCTATCGTTTCAACAGCTGGCGAGCTGGACCTACGCTCTGCACCGGACTCGCTCATTCGTTTTCGAATAGGGGCTAATTCTCTTGCTTTTTTTGACAATACATCTTTCCGTCCCTCTATTGATAACAACACAAGCATAGGAAGTTCATCCCTACGCTTTAAGCAAGTATACGCAGGAACTGGTACCATTAACACGTCTGACAAAAACGCAAAAAAGGATATGAAACCTATTAATGATAAAGTCCTTGACGCTTGGTCAGACGTAGCGTATTCGCAATTTCGTTTTAAAGATGCTGTGAAAGAAAAAGGAAAAGCGGCAAGGACTCACTTTGGTATCATTGCACAGGAAATAGAAATAGCCTTTAAACGTCATGGTTTAAATGCGTTTGACTACGGCATTCTTTGTTATGATGAGTGGGATGATATGTACGAAGAAATGGAAGAAGAGAAAACAGTTGTAGATGAAGAAACTGGCGAGGAAACGATTATGAGTGTTAAGACCGGAAAGATGAAAAAGGTGAAATCTGCCGGGCGTCTTTATAGCATCCGTCCTGATGAATGCTTAATGCTAGAGTCAGCTTTGATGCGAAGAACGAACAAGCGCTTAGAGGAAAGATTGTCAGCATTAGAAAAAGCGTAAGTTTCTTTTATGAGACCGTCTTTTTAGAGTATGAATTGAATTACAAGAAGCAGAATGATTAAGGGCACTGAAAAAGGTTGCTTTTTACCTTTTTCAGTGCCCTTTAATGAGTGATTGATTTGATCCTTATTCTGCTTTTTTTACTCAAACTATATCTAAATGAGTTCGTTATGGAATGGTTATCGTTACAAGGTCATTCATACTATTCACTACTAAAATATTGGACAAGAAACGACATAATCTACGAATCTACTTTCCTTAAATAGGAATTTTCTTTATAATAATTTTAGGATCAAATAAGGAATTAGAGGTGTTTATAAACGTAATGGACAAAAAGTTTATCTTACTTATATTCTCTGGCATTATCATCATTTCATTAATGGGCATTTTTACTGTACATGCGATTCAATCAGATAATTTAACGAAGCAAATTCAATTAGCAAAAAAACACTTTGATAAAGAAGAGTATGAAAAGAGTATTGAAGCATATCTTAGCGTGTTAGAATTAGATCCTTTACATGTGAAGGCACGCCTTGGTCTAGCAGAAGGCTACTTAACCCTCTCCTATTTTGATGAGGCAGAAACAACCTTACTAGACGGAATTGAACTACTTCCAACTGAGGGAACGTTCTACTCTTACTTATCTACGCTTTATGTGAGTCAAGTAAATATAGGGAGCGCCTTACAAATTTTAAGTGAGGGTATTTCTCAGACTAGTTCTTCCTCTTTAGCAGATGCATACAAATCACTAGAACAATCTATTAAAATCGACTCGAGGCCATTCGTTCAGCAAGGTCACAGCCGTACGTTATCACTAGTATGGGAGAAAGAATCTGGTGAAGTGCTTCCACTTTCAGCTGACTGGAGCACAGCGGATGAAACGATTGGGACACTTGAAGAAGATGAAACAAAAGATACGGTCGAATTCTTCGGACATGAATTAGGTGAGACGGTCGTTACGGCAAAATTAGGAAACTTCTCCATCGAAAAAGAACTAGAAGTACATGAGCAAGTATTAGAAGAAATCGTTGTTACCCACGAGGAATTTGAAACATTGGCTGTCGGGCAAACTCTTTCACTAGTTGCCGAAGGATTCGATGCAGCTGGTGAACCAATGGATTTTCCCCCTAAGTGGACGATGGATGAAAAAATTGGCGAATTTAGTTCAACTGAAGAGCTCGAAACTACATTTACAGCTCTTCGTGAAGGCAAAACGACAGCAACGATCGGTTTTGAGGATTTCCAAAAGAAAGTTGATATTGTGATCGCAGGCGAAAACAAAACCGTTTCGATTGAAAAAGAAGGACAAGGGGATGTAAGCATATCACCTGAGCAAAGTTCCTACCCACTTGACAGTACCATTACGATTGAAGCTCACCCTCATCCTGGTTGGACGTTTAAAGGCTGGGGTGGTGATATTTACGGAGTAGATAACCCTGCCACTGTCACGGTTACAGGTAATTTAACAATACGGGCCATTTTTGAAGAAGAGCCATTACATTCTTTGTCTGTTTCCATTACCGGAGAAGGACAAATCATTAGAAGCTCTTTGGATTCTACATTCAACGACAATGAAACAGTCAATTTAACTGCTCGCCCACGTGACGGCTGGTCCTTTAAAGGCTGGGAAGGCTCACTAACATCATCAGATGAACGAATTACTGTTACGATGGATAACAGTAAATCACTTAGAGCTGTCTTTATCAAAAATGAACCGAAGCCCGAACCGAAGCCTGAGCCAAAACCGGAACCAAAACCTGAGCCAAAGCCCGAGCCAAAGCCTGAGCCAAAACCTGAGCCAAAACCTGAGCCAAAGCCCGAGCCAAAGCCTGAGCCAAAACCTGAGCCAAAACCTGAGCCAAAGCCTGAACCAAAGCCTGAAGATGAGACTCCTCCTGAGAATGATGATGAGGAGATAGCTGATGAAGAAGAGGAAGAAAAGTCTGAACCGGAAACAAATGAAGGTGATTAAATCTTTTGTTTAATTAAGTCAAACACCTTCCACCTAATGATAGCCAAAGGGCCTTAAGAATTTTTCTTGAGGTCCTTTTTCTTACCTAGTACCCTGCCTTTTTGTCAATTAAGCTCGTAATCGCCTCCACCAAACGATTGTTTTATGATTGGACCCAATAGGTAAAACTGTGAAAAAACGTATAGAATTGACGAAAGGTTGTGGTTATAGTGTAGCCATTCCTTTCTGTTTGTTATCATGAGTTAATGAATAAAGAAAAGGGAGCGTAATTATTATGGTTGCCGTAACGAAAAAACAATTATCGAACAAAGGGATCTATATAGATACTGTTGATCATTTAATGAAAACATCTAAAGTCGTTTTTGAACCGCCGATTCGATTAACAAATACCATTATTCACTCGACAGGTGTCATTGGTTGTTACACGAATTTAAGGGGTGGTGTCATCCGTAATGTAAAATCTATAGGAAGATTTTGCAACTTTGCCCCAGGCTTTACGATAGGGATGGGGGAACACCCGCTAGATTATTTAAGTACGCATGATTTTCAGTATAGCGAAACATTCGGTTTCGGTTCTTGGGAAGAGGCTAAAAATTTCAATACAACCGTACCGAAAATAGAAAGTAAGCCTAACCCTATGATTGGGAATGACGTATGGCTTGGCGCGAATGTGACGATTTTAAAAGGTGTGACGATAGGAGATGGTGCTGTTATAGCAGCCGGTGCTGTCGTGAATAAAGATGTCGAGCCTTATGCAATTGTCGGAGGTCTTCCTGCCAAACTAATTAGATATCGCTTTGATAAGGAAATTAGAGAGAAGCTTCTTGAATTAAAATGGTGGAATTACACGTTAGAATCGTTAGAAGGCATCCAATTTAATGATATTGAAACAGCGATCGCGCAATTAGAAGAAAGAAAAGAAAAAGGCTTGCTAATTGAAAGAAAGAAGCCACGGATTAAACTAATAAATAGAGAAATTGTCAAAAGACAAATAAATACGGATGACTTGTCAACCGATTCGGAACCAGCTGAAAAAGAACGAGTAGAAAATAATAGCTAGTATGTGAAAAGAACCAGTGCAGTTGCACTGGTTCTTTTCATGATTGTACTGTTTGAATAGATATATTTCCTAAATCTAAATTTCTATTAATTCGCTATACGCTCAATGACTTCCTCTAATGTTACGTTCTCTCCATTATGTGGATCGACATATCTAGGATACAGAAGATAAGCTCCCGCAAATACTTCCTCAATCGTAAGCTTTCTCTTTCGTCGAGTGACCATTTGTCGATCATCCGTTAATCCCCATCCCGAGTAAAAAGGGGCACCAATGGTTGTCACGTTTATGCCTCGCATTAGCGCTTCAAATCCAGAAAGAGAGGTGATCGTATAAACATGGTCAATCGTTTTTAATGAATCAACAAGACTAAGTGGCTCTGTAATGACCTTTGCCAGATGCTTTACTTCATCTGGATCGGAGTGTTTTAATCGTCTCCCCGTCAATACATCTGGATGTGGCTTGTAAATAATTTCTGCATCCGGATTCTCTTTGCTAGCAAGGCGAACTAAGTCATTATTTAAAAAGTTCTTTGCACAGCCCATTTTTATCGATGCGTCATCCTCTACTTGTCCAATAACTAGTATTCGTTTTTTTGTTTTCTCACCGTAAATCTCAGAAACATCCTGCTTATTCACGTGATTATACTTGCTTACGCCCAGTTCGTTTAATTTATTTATACAGTCTCTCGCACGCGAAAGCTCTTCTTCACTAAATGGATGTGTGTTTAAAAGCTCTTCCAAATCACTTGGCTGAGTCGAGTCGAAATACATTCCCTGCTTATCCAAACTAATCGAATAAGGGGGAGTGTGTAACGCTCCTAATCCTTTTGAACGCACAAACCCGTCCTCCATGCGATAAACAGGTATCTTATGTTTTTCTGCATATTGTATAATCTCAGTGCTATGATTATATCCCCAAATGATAAACACTTTATTTGGATATTTAGAAAGTTCATATCTTAGAAATTTAATTTGATGATCAAATGGAACAAAGCGGATGTCGTACTCCTTTAGAAAGAATGGAAGAAAAGAACGTTTCCATTTTGAAACATGGAATAAAAATGCAACCGGTTTCTTTGTGTGCTTTATTGGTCGAATCGCCCAAAAACAAATGGTGAAAATCGTTAAGACAAGCTTAACGATTTTCACTAATTTTCTTCTTACATACATAGATTTTACCATCCATTTTATTTATATCGATTGATCGATACTTTTAATTTTCTTTCGCTGCAGCAACCTCTAAATTGAGTTTAGGCGTTTCTGCAATGATACTAGTAAATAGTTGTCTTTCTTTTTCATACTCGTTCATAAATGAATAGCTCGTTTGATCCGTAAAGGAGAAACCATATAGCTGTTCTGCGTTAATTGGTCCTTGAATTTTATAAATCCAGTATAGGACTAATAATTCAGAACTTGGTACGGCACCTAACTGTTTCACCAACTCTGTGTACACGTGGTGTGGAACAAACTCGACAGGTTTCGCTTGATCGATAAACTCACTGAACAAATCAAACCCATGTTCACTTTTATGAATCGCATTCGCTTCATTTAGTACGACCATTTTTAGATCATTTACGTTTCGGCGACGGCAGTTAGAATACATTCCTTCCTTCACCCATATATCCGTTTTCGTACCAAAGTCTTGTGAATACGGATAATCAGTCGAGTAATCATTAAATCTGATCACAAGATCATACTCATCAATCCTTGATCCATTTCCAGATTGATTCGCACTCTCCGTGTTCCCAACGATACAGAAGTTCCCTTCTGCATTTCTGATAAGTGTTTCGAAATGACCTTCAAAAGCAGCTAGCTGTTTCACATAGTGTAACTCTTTTCTAGTCCCACCGACTAGATCGCGTCTATTTTGAGTGATTAAAGCAGTTAGTGCCGCATATTTCTTATTATGACTGATCGTCTCATCCAAACGAATGGCCTTTTCATAAAGATTGATTGCCTCATTATAGTAGCCAGCATCATTTACTATTGCAGCAAACTGAAGAACCTTTTCACTTGGTACATTCGTGTCTTTCAAGGCATCTCTTACTAGTTCGATACACTCTTGCGTAACACCTTCATGTTCCCAAATATAATCGATCAATAAATAAAGGGCATCTGCATTTTTCGTTAATTGTAATGCCATATACAGGTTCGATTTAATATGATCAGAGACACCAAATTCATTTCTTTCGTTTAAGGCAAGCTTATAACGTAAATGACTTATCAAATGATTGTCATCTTTCACCATAGAGATCGCTTTTTTATAATTGCTTATCGCCTGATCGTAATTCTTTTGTTGCTCATAAATGTCGGCTAACTCAATATAGCTTTCAGCCTTCACATACCCCATCTCAACTGAATGAGTTAAATAATATTCGGCAGAGAAAAGCTCGTTTGTCTTTTTATACTCGATTGCTTTTTCAAATAACTCTTCTGCCTGTTGTAAGCTTTGTTGCTTTTTCATCGAGAGTAAATGACGTATGGTGCTTTCACAATCCGTCAGTTCATTTGTTTCCATATTTATATATCTAGGGTAGATCAAATAAGCTCCAGCAAATAACTCTTCGATTGTTAATGTGCGATTTCGTCTATCGCATTCCTGACGGTCATTTGTTAATCCCCATCCGGCATAAAACGGCATTCCAAAGCAAGTTACTTCAATTCCTCTAAGGAGTGCTTCAAACCCAGATAACGAGGTGATCGTATAAACATGGTCAATCGTTTTTAGAGAATCAACCAAGCTTAATGGTTCGATCACTACTTTCGCAATATCTGATACAGCCATTGGGTCTGAAATCATATCTCGATGCCCTGTTAATACATCTGGATGTGGCTTGTAAATAATCTCTGCATTAGGATTTTCTAGATGAGCAGCGCGAACCAAATCATTATTCGTCATCTTTCTACTGCAACCGTACTTTATTGATGCATCGCTTTCGACTTGACCAATAACTAAAATACGCTTCTTCGTTTTCACCCCATAGATTGCTTCCACATTTGTTGAACCTAGATGATTGTACTTACTAATTCCTGTATGAACAAGTGTATCCATACAAGCTCTTGCTTGCTTTAGTAAGTCAGGTTCAGCTTGAAAATCATACGTTTGATAGATTCCTTCTAAATTGGAAGGCTCTTGTGAGTTAAAATACAATGTTTGATCATCTGCCACTATCGACATTGGCAAGCTATGTCCTGCTCCTAAACCGATCGAACGAACAAACCCATCTTCAACACGTATTAATTTGATGTTATGGTCTTTGGCATAAGAAAGAATCTCTTCCGTTTCTTTAAATCCCCACACAATAAAGACCATTTCTTCAGAATCCATAAAATAAGGTTCAAGTCTGTCAATTCCCGCACTTCCGAATACATAAGCCGTTCTATATTCAGGGAAGAAGTGACTCATATGCTCTCGTTTCCAAGGGTTAAATCCAAACATATAAGCAATTGGCTTCGTTTGATCCGCCCATGCTTCTCCTACTTCCACAAGCGGTTTATCGGATTGTTCCTTTCTTTCTAACAACTCTTTCCGAGCTTCCGCTTCTTGCATTAATGCGTTCTGTTTCAACTTTTCATTTAATACTTTGATTGTTGCTTCACAATCCGTCAGTTCGTTCGTTTCTAGGTCTATATACTTAGGGTACAATAAATATGCACCCGCAAATAGTTCCTCAAGCGTCAATGTACGCGTTCGTCTCGCACATTTCTGACGGTCATTTGTTAGTCCCCAGCCGGCATAAAATGGCATACCGAAACAAGTTACTTCAATTCCTCTAAGGAGTGCTTCAAAACCTGATAAAGAGGTAATCGTATAAACATGATCAATTGTTTTTAAAGAATCGACCAAGCTTAATGGTTCTGTCACTACTTTGGCAATATGTGATACTTCCATTGGATCAGAAACCTTTTCTCTATGCCCTGTAAGTACATCTGGATGAGGCTTATAAATGATTTCTGCGTCTGGGTTTTCCATATAAGCAGCCCATACTAAGTCATTATTCGTCAGTTCTTTCTCGCAGCCATACTTTATCGAAGCGTCGGTCTCGACTTGACCAATGACTAAAATACGTTTCTTTTCCTTCACCCCATAGATTGCTTCAACGTTTGTTGATCCTAGGTGATTGTACTTACTAATGCCTGTCTGAAGAAGTGTATCGATACACGTTCTTGCTTTCTTTAGTAAGTCAGGTTCAGCTTGAAAATCATACGTTTGATAAATCCCCTCTAAATTAGAAGGCTCTTGTGAGTTGAAATACAACGTTTGATCATCTGCTACAATCGACATTGGCAAGCTATGTCCTGCACCTAAAGCAATCGAACGAACAAACCCATCTTCAACACGTATTAATTTAATGTTATGGTTTTGGGCATAAGAAAGAATCTCTTCTGATTCTTTAAAGCCCCACACAATAAAGACGATTTCTTTAGAATCGATAAAATAAGGTTCAAGTCTGTCAATTCCCGCACTTCCGAATACATAAGCCGTTCTATATTCAGGGAAGAAGTGACTCATATGCTCTCTTTTCCAAGGATTGAAGCCAAACATATAAGCAATCGGCTTCGTTTGATCCGCCCATGCTTCTCCTACTTCCACAATCGGCTTATCCGATTTCGCCTTTCTCTCTAACAACTCTTTCCGAGCTTCCGCTTCTTGCATTAATGCGTTCTGTTTCAGCTTTTCATTTAATACTTTAATTGTTGCTTCACAATCCGTCAGTTCGTTTGTTTCTAGGTTTATATACTTAGGGTACAATAAATACGCACCGGCAAATAGCTCTTCAAGCGTCAATGTACGCGTTCGTCTCGCACATTTTTGACGGTCATTTGTTAATCCCCAGCCTGCATAAAATGGCATTCCAAAGCATGTTACTTCAATTCCTCGAAGGAGCGCTTCAAATCCTGCTAAAGAGGTAATCGTATAAACATGATCAATTGTTTTTAGAGAATCGACCAAGCTTAATGGTTCTGTCACTACTTTCGCAATATGAGATACTTCCATTGGGTCAGAAACCTTTTCTCTATGCCCTGTAAGCACATCTGGATGAGGCTTATAGATGATTTCTGCGTCTGGGTTTTCTAAATAAGCAGCCCATACTAGGTCATTATTCGTCATTTCTTTCTCGCAACCATACTTTATCGAAGCATCCGTCTCCACTTGACCAATGACTAAAATACGCTTCTTTTCCTTCACTCCATAAATTTCTTCCACATTTGTTGAACCTAGATGATTATACTTACTGATTCCTGTATGAAGAAGTGTATCGATACACGTTCTTGCTTTCTTTAGTAAGTCAGGTTCAGCTTGAAAATCATACGTTTGATAAATCCCTTCTAAATTGGAAGGCTCTTGTGAGTTAAAATACAATGTTTGATCATCTGCCACAATTGACATTGGCAAGCTATGTCCCGCTCCTAAAGCAATTGAACGAACAAACCCATCTTCAACACGTATTAATTTAATGTTATGCTCTTTCGCGTAGGTAAGGATTTCTTTATCCTCCTTAAATCCCCACACAATAAAGACCATTTCTTCAGAATCCATAAAATAAGGTTCAAGTCTGTCAATTCCCGCACTTCCGAATACATAGGCCGTTCTATATTCAGGGAAGAAGTGACTCATATGCTCTCTTTTCCAAGGATTGAAGCCAAACATATAAGCAATCGGCTTCGTTTGATCCGACCATGCTTCTCCTACTTCTACAATCGGCTTATCTGTTTTCGCCTTTCTCTCTAACATCTCTTTACGAGCTTCTGCTTCTTTCATTAATGCGCTCTGTTTGAACTGTACATGTAATGTTCGAATCGTATCCTCACAATCAGTAAGCTGATTCGTCTCCAGATTTAAATACTTAGGGTACAATAAATACGCACCGGCAAATAGCTCCTCAAGCGTCAATGTACGAGTTCGTCTCTCGCATTTTTGGCGATCGTTTGTCAGTCCCCACCCTGCATAAAATGGCATACCGAAACAAGTTACTTCAATTCCTCTAAGCAGTGCTTCAAATCCTGCTAAAGAGGTAATCGTATAAACATGATCAATTGTTTTTAAAGAATCATCCATACTTAATGGGTCCGTTACTACTTTCGCAATATGCGCTACTTCCTTTGGATCCGAAACCTTTTCTCTATGCCCTGTAAGCACATCTGGATGGGGCTTATAAATAATTTCTGCGTCTGGGTTATCGATATACGCAGCCCAAACTAAGTCATTATTCGTCATCTCTTTCTCGCAGCCATATTTAATGGAAGCATCGCTCTCGACTTGACCAACGACCAAGATACGTTTTTTCTTCTTTTCACCGTAAATTTCTTCAACATCTACAGGAGCAACATGGTTGTACTTGCTAATTCCTGTATGGATTAGTTGTTCCATGCACACTCTTGCTTTCTCCAATAACTGAGGGTCATTGTGAAAATCATACGTTTCGAATATTTCTTCTAACCTCGATGGCTCGCGCGAGTTAAAGTATAATGTCTTATCATCAGTGACAATCGACATTGGTAAACTATGCCCTGCTCCCAAATTCATCGATCTGACAAATCCATCTTCTACACGAATTAATTTAATATTATTTTCTTTCGCGTAAGTAAGGATTTCTTCATCCTCCTTAAAGCCCCAAACAATAAATACCATATCTTCAGAGTTCTTAAAATACGGTTTTAGTCTATTTACCCCAGCACTTCCAAATACATACGCTGTTCTATATTCAGGAAAGAAATGACTTATGTGGTCTCTTTTCCAAGGGTTAAAGCCAAACATGTACGCGATAGGCTTACTATGATCGGCCCAGTTATCACCGATTTCGATGTAAGGTACTTTTTCCGATTCCACTTTTTTCGAATTAAGTTTCTTCAGTACTTTTTTTCCATATTTGTTCACACGTCTATTTACCCAATTAATCAAGATTTCCCCACCTCGTATCATTACTTAATCTCTACAACATCATTTTCATAATACTCTATAGCTGATTCTGTATCGCCTATATAAGCGATTCTTCCTTTTTCTAGTACAACTGCCTTCTCACATAGCTGTCTTACTTGATGTGTACTATGTGATACAAAAATAATGGTTTTGTCTTTTAAATAACTTTTAATTGCAGTCAATGCCTTTTTTCGAAACCTCTTATCTCCTACAGCCAACACTTCGTCAAGTAAGATAATATCTGCGTCAACATGTATGGCAATTGAGAAGCCCAACCTTACTTTCATACCAGAAGAGTATTGCTTAATTGGTTTATCAATATGATCTTCTAATTCAGCAAACTCGATAATCTTATCAATCAGTTGATCGATCTCTTTTTCCTTTAATCCTAAAACAACACCATTCATATAAATGTTTTCTCTGCCAGTAAGCTCTTTGTGAAATCCAGCACCAAGTTCAATTAAACCACCTATTTTGCCCTCTACAAAGATTGACCCCGTTGTGGGAGCAGTGACACCAAGGATGATTTTTAATAAGGTACTCTTGCCTGATCCATTGTCACCGAGGATTGCTACAGAGTCCCCTTTACATATATCAAACGAAACATCTTTTAGTGACCAATGCCCCTCTAACTTTTCATCATTTTTTAATAACCGATCTTTCATGGATAAAACCTTACTAGCATGCTTAGGATATAATTTTCCAACATTTTCAATTCTAATAACACATTCGCTCACGAAAATCACTCTTTCTTAAACGACATCAGCAAAGTTCTTTTCCAACTTCATGAATGTAACCCAACCAATAACGAGGACAATGACACTAAATACAAAAGAATACAATAAAAGCATCATGTCTGGTGGTTGATTGTGTAAAATCGCTTTACGATATCCGTCAAATATGCCCGTTAAAGGGTTTAATGCAACGTATGGTTGGTACTGAATCGGTATCGCACTAAACGAGTACATGATTGGCGATAAATAACGTAACATGCGAAGAACTAATGGTGCAATCACCCCAAAGTCCCTAACATAAGCATTCGTAGCAGATAGAAAAAACATAAATCCTAACATCATCAACATTTGAATTGCTACTATTGGGAGAGCATACAACGCATTTATTCCAGGCACTATTTTAAATACTGCTAACACAATAACTAGTCCTATTAAGGAAAAACCAAAGTTCACTGTTTCAGATAAGAACTTAATTAAAACAAGTGTCGGTCTAAAGAACTTCCTTTGCCTTATTAAGCCAGCGTAACTATTTATAATACCTGAAGAAGAACTAATGGCATGACTGAAATATATATACGGTAATAATGCCACAAATAAAAATGGAGCGTAAGGTATACCTTCACTTGGTACCCGTACAAATAATGAGAATACAATGGTTAAGACGACCATCAGCCCCAATGGCTGAAGGATAATCCATAGCTTACCTAAAAATGACTGTTTATATTTTGAAACTATCTCTCGCCTTGCCAGGGCAATGATAAAGTCTTTATTTTCGTGGATCTTTGCTAAAGTTTTCAATATCAGCAGCACCTTGTGTTTATTTTTACATGTTTATTTTATAACGATTAACTCGCTATATCTACTTTATGGTTTAGTATTACAACATCTTACATAACAATAAAGCACTAGAATCGAGAGTTACAAACTCAACTAGTGCTTTAAACTTATTTTATGTTAACTGTTTCTTTAGATTCCAGACAAAAGAACTAAATTCTTTATCACTAATTAGTTCATCTGTTTTCACCTTTTGTTGAGTTGCTTGTTCAATTAATGGCAATCCCTTTACTTCATAAGATGCTTCTCTTGGAATCAAGTGAAAATGAATATGTCGTACAGCTTCACTAATTGTGACACTGTATAACCGGTCAATTGAGATTAGTTCTTTTAAAGCTGACTCTACCTTTTTAATCAACGGGCCAATTTCAACAAGCTCGGAATCAGTAAACTCGGTCCAGTTCTCTACATGGCGTTTCGGTTCAATATACACATAACCTAAAACTTGAGAAGCAAGTGGCCCGTGAGAAATTATCCAATTTTGATTTTCAAAAAGCACATCTTTCAAATTCTCATGTTTCTCACAAATTGGACAATGACTCACATCAACCACTCCCGCGTTCTATTTATTGTGTAATCGTAACTAATCCACTAAGATAATCATTCAACAATTGATTGTAATCATACTGTTCCGCTAACAGGCGATCAAGAATTTCACGAACAGCCCCTTCGCCACCATTCGCTTTGGCTACATATTGTACATCTGCTTTCACAGGACCCACTGCATTTGCAGGGGCTGCTGGATAGCCGACAACTTGTAAAATAGGTAAGTCATTAATATCATCACCTATATAACAAACTTCATCCAAGGTAATTCCCAAATCTGACATGATGTCATGTAAAACGCTCAGCTTATCATGAATTCCTTGATATACATAGTCAATTTTCAACTCATTTGCACGCTTTTCCACTGCAGGAGATTTCCGCCCCGTAATGATAGCGATTTTCATCCCGGTATAGCGTGCTAAACTAATTCCCATACCATCTTGAGTATGGAACGCTTTGTATTCTTCGCCGTCAGATCCGATGAACAATTTTCCATCTGTTAAAACACCATCAACATCTAAGACTAATAGTTTAATATTCTTCAAATAATCACCTACAATCCTAGATTCATAAGATCATGAAGATTGATCATTGCAATTGGTTTCATCATTTCATCAATCACAGGAAGCACGTTGACTTTCTTATCTTCCATTAGTTCAAGTGCTTGAGCAGCTAGTGCTCCTCCTTCAATCACTACAGGTGACAAATTGCAAAATGTTTCGACCTTTGTTTCTAAGACATTATCCCCTAATGCAAAGGCACGACGAATGTCGCCATCTGTCAAAACCCCAACCATAAAGCCTTGCGCATCAACGACAGTCGCTGCACCCATACCTTGTGCTGTCATTTGGAATAGCGCATCTTTTATCGTATCATCAGCAAAGACGATCGGATTCTTACGTGTTGTCTTCACTACATTATCTACTGTTAATAGGAGCTTACGACCTAAAGAACCTGCCGGGTGATACAACGCAAAGTCTTCAGGTTGGAATTGTCTCGCTTCAAGCAAAGCAACAGCTAGCGCATCTCCTAGTGCTAGTGTTACCGTTGTACTTGTTGTTGGAGCCAACCCAAGTGGGCATGCTTCTTTCGCATTGCCGATGTTTAACACAATATTAGAATTCGTTGCTAACGTAGATTGAGAGTTTTTCACGATCGCAATCATGTTAGCACCAATTTTTTTAATCGATGGAATGAGATTAATAACTTCATCTGATTCGCCGCTATTTGAGATGGCAATGACAACATCTTGTCCTGTTACCATCCCTAAATCCCCATGCAATCCTTCAGACGGATGGAGAAATAGAGACGGCGTTCCAGTACTAGCCATTGTCGCATTGATTTTGCGACCAATGATCCCAGATTTACCAATGCCAGTTATTACAACTCTACCTTTACATTGTAGAATTAACTCAATCGCTTCTTCCATTGATGTGCCTAGAGAATTGCTAAGTTCAAGGATCGCTTGAGCTTCTTTTTCAAGAACTTCTTTCATGCATTTCAAATAATCAGTCGTTACCTGTTGAGTAGCTGTAATAGTATTTGGCATTAATAGACCTCCTAGAGTTTTAATACTTTTTGATTACGCGATCGATTTCTTGAATTTGCTTTAATACGTCTTCAATCTCATCTAATTTCACCATGTTTGGTCCATCAGATTGTGCTTCGTCTGGATTTGGATGAGTTTCCATGAAGATTGAGCTTACACCAACTGCTGCTGCTGCTTTTGATAAGTAAGGAACAAATTCTCTCTTCCCACCAGTTGTTGTTCCGTTTCCTCCAGGAATTTGAACACTATGTGTCGCATCAAATACAACAGGTGCTCCAAGATCCGCCATCGTTAGTAACGAACGCATGTCTACAACTAAGTTGTTATAACCGAATGTAGATCCACGCTCAGTTAAAAGAATTTTATCCGTTTCTGATTCTTTTAATTTATTTACGACATTTACCATATCCCAAGGCGCAAGGAATTGACCTTTTTTCACGTTTACGATACGGCCTGTTTTTGCCGCAGCGACTAAAAGGTCTGTTTGACGACATAAGAATGCTGGAATTTGAAGAATGTCTAACACTTCAGCAGCCTTTTCAACTTGTGCACTTTCATGAATGTCTGATGTAACAGGTACATTAAATTTTTCTTTTACTTCTTGTAAAATAGCTAGTCCTTCTTCTAAACCAGGACCTCTAAAAGAGTGGATTGATGAACGATTTGCTTTATCAAAAGAAGCTTTGAATACGAATGGAATGTTAAGCTTTGTTGTAATTTCTTTTAGCTGTTCAGCCGTTTCCATAATAAGTTCTTTGCTCTCAATGACACAAGGACCTGCGATTAATACGAATGGGTTATTCCCACCAAATACGATATTATCATTTAACTTTACAATGTTAGACATTAACTGTTCCTCCTAGGATCATTTCTACTTTTGCTATATCTTCAGGTGTATCAACACCGACTGCATCATATTGCGTTTCGACTACTTTAATCGAAAACCCATTTTCAATCAGGCGAAGCTGTTCAAGCACTTCTATCTTTTCGAAATCAGATGGCGGCAACTCGACAAATTTATTTAATACATCTTTTGGATAACCATAAAGCCCAAGATGTTTGAAATACGTATGCTCAAGACCTGAGCGGTTATAAGGAGTCGCTGAACGTGAGAAATAAAGAGCGAAACCATTTTTGTCGGTTACAACCTTCACGACATTTGGATTACTCACATCTTCTAGATGTTTAATCGCTGTTTTCGCTGTTACAACTGCTTCTGGTGATTCTTTGGCAGCTTGTACAAGTGCATCAATTAATTCAGGACGAATTAATGGCTCATCACCTTGAACGTTGACATAGAAATCACCTTCAACTTTTTGAGTCACTTCTGAGATACGGTCAGAACCAGTCTCATGGTCTGTTCGAGTCATAATCGCTGTACCACCGAACGCTTCGACAACTTTTTTTATGTCTTCATGATCGGTTGCGACCACCACTGTTTCTAGTTCTGTGCTTTTCTTCACTTGTTCGTACACTCTTTGGATCATTGGTTTTCCATTAATTAAAGCGAGTGGCTTTCCTGGAAAACGTGTTGATCCGTAACGCGCTGGAATCACACCTACAACTTTCACACTATCACTCTCCTTACAAAAGATATTTGTATGGTAACACTGTTTTACTTGTGAAGAAAATGGTTAATATAACCCATTTAAGTAAATTTCATGTTAGCTAATCTTCCAACAACATTCTATCAACAACATTTTTAGCTGTCGCTTTATTGGGAAAATTAATGGTTCCCTCAACCTGATATTTAAAACGTAAATAATACAAAAACTTATCAATTCGACTCGTATTGACTGGCTTTTGTAAAGATTGTAAAAGTACCTCATCCAATTGATCTAGCTGATCACATTTTGATGTAATGCCTTCAATGTTATAAAGAGAATTACCTAATGTGATGACGCGCTTATGATGTGCGAGCGCTTCAATTCCAACTGTTGAGTTAATCGTTATAACAGCGGTGGCATGCTTGATAAGTTTGTGCACATTAAACTTTTTGACAAATAGGACGGTTTCATCCTGTTTATACGCTTGTTTCAAGTCATGGTAGCTATTTCTCGACATATCTTCAGGGTGTTCTTTAATAATCACTTTAATATTTCGGTTTTCTTTTTCATTTACACTTTTAACTGCTTGTACCGTCACCTTTAGTAACATTTCCATTGTTTTCACATTAGGTGAATTGTAAAAAATTTGTGAATCTCTTGCTACTTGAAATGGAACAAATACATATTCTGCAGGCCAATCAATTATGTCTTCTTCTCTTCTGCTAAACAGTTTCTTTGTAACAAAATATTTGGAGGCTTCCCAAAAGTTAATATGGTCATATAGTCTTGGGTTTAACCTGAAGACAGCTCCCAACATGCTAACAAGTTTTATTAATGCAACTTTGATTAGGGACTCTTTCGTTCTATGAGTCAACTCAGCATTTTCAGGATGGAATAAATACTTTCGGTACCTTTCCTCGTTCACTTCAATCCTGTCATAGAAATCCGGGTCTTTTGGAACAGAGGCTTTGGCATTAATTCCGTTTGAATCATACGTAATCGTATACGGACGAAATAGTCCATCTTCAAAATACCGAATTTGCAACCCATACTTTGTTGCGATGTATTTTGTGACTTGATCAATCCAATGATAACCATTAAACAAACAAATAACATCTATATGATTGTTCTTAATGTATTGATCGATCACATACATGTAACGTTTGTACATTTCTAATTCTGACTTAGATGTGCGTTTCTTTAAGATTGTTCTTTTGAATGTTATGTTATATATTGGGAGAGTCAATAATTCGTCATCAGAGATTGGATATTGCTTTTTTGACACAGCAGAAGGCGCATACAACGTCTTAATCCCACTTTTAAACAACAACTCTCCTAGTTCAAATTTCATTTGAAAACAATGATGACCTCTTTGTATTAATTCACTTGCTATATCAATAAAAAAGCGTTTATTCCTATTCCCTCTTAGAAACAAGTAATTAGCCATTATGTCTTCAAACTCCTTACATCAGACCATTATGTCAACTCTCCAATTACCGTTTGTTGTTGAAACTCGACACAATTTTCATTTCATTTGTCATAATTTGTTCAGCATTCATATATGTTACCTATTTTTTTATACTAAGTAAACACAATTACGTCCTTTTACAACAATTAACTTATTTTATTACAGGAGACCCAAAAAACTGTCTAAATTTGTATTACTCCTATGACTTACTTTATAATTACTAAAAATATCATATTTCTTATTCATTTTCTTGGAAACCATATGAATTTCATAATAATAGAAGAAAGAGGCGTTCTATATATGAAAAAGAAGATTCTAATAACAATTGGAATTCTATTCGGAGTTCTTTTGTTATCGGTCGCTGCTTACGGATTTTATCTATATAAGTCAGTTACCGATATGGCAGCTGAAATTCACGAGCCTTTAGAACGAGAACAAACTAATAAGCGTGAGGTCAAAGCTGATGTTGAGCAAAAAGAACCACTTTCTTTCCTCATTACTGGTGTTGATGCACGAGGTAATAACCTTTCAGGACGTACTGATACAATCATTGTGATGACTGTAAATCCTGAAGACCAATCAATTAAAATGTTAAGTCTTCCTCGTGACACTCGAACTGAGATTGTCGGTCGTGGCACACAAGATAAAATTAACCATGCCCATGCATTTGGAGGCATGGACATGACGATTGATACAGTTGAACAATTTCTTGATATTCCAATTGATCACTATGTGAGCATTAATATGGAAGGATTTAAAGGACTTGTTGATGCCATGGGTGGCGTAACGGTAGTGAATGATTTTGCCTTTACTCAAAGTGGACATTCCTTTGCTGAAGGGGAACTTTTCTTAAACGGTGATGAGGCACTTGCTTATGCTCGTATGAGAAAAAAGGATCCTCGAGGTGACTTCGGGCGTAATGATCGCCAGCGTCAAATTATCGACGCTGTGATTCAAGAAGGAGCGCAGCTTAGTTCCGTTACAAGAGTTGGAGATATTCTTGGCGCAGTTGGCCAATCTGTTCGAACGGATTTATCGTTAGATGATATGTGGAAAGTACAATCGAAGTATCGTGACGCTCGTCATAATATTGAGCAAATGGAAGTCAAGGGTAATAGTACAACGATAAATGGAATTTATTATTTGCAAGTGCCAGACGCGGAAGTTGCTCGAGTTAGAACAGAACTTCGTAATCATTTAGGGCTTGAAACGTTATAAAGAAGAAGGGGACTCTATCGCTTTAATGATACAGTCCTTTTTGCTATATAAGTAGCAGCATTAATTTGTATATAATTTTCCAATCATCTCAGATGCATTGTTATAGATCGCTTGAACCTCATGAATATCCTTGTATAATCGTTGAGCAGTCGTTTCTAACGGTGTATCTCCTTCTATATTATAGATGGTTCCAAATGTAGAAAGATTTTCGTTTTCGAAGTACCTTGTTAATTTATATACAAACTGTTCGGGATTTGGCAACAAATTAATAGCGTTCATTTCCTCTAGGTCTTTAATCATTGTGTCTATACTATTTGTTGTTCTCATGATATAACCCCCATAATTGTTTTATGTAAGCCCTTTCATTACTATAATATTACCTTTTTTTCTTGTTAAAAGCAATGCTTTTTATCACATTCTTGATGCTATTTCTTACTATTTTTTACCCAGTGAACATATCTTACAAACATAGACGATATGTCCTATTATATGCTATTTTACGACAAAAATGTTGCTAGATTTCGATATTTATTTCATACTAACTAATAGATATATTTTCCAAAAAAGGTGGTTCGAAAATGTTTATTCAAGCAAATGATCAACATCATAAAGAAGAATTCATGAAAGTATGGAGTACAATAGCTACTGAGCGCAAATATCCTATCATGGATTTAGCAGACAACTCCGAAGCCTTTCTTCTTCAAACCAAAGAAGGCAGCAATGTCGGAACCATTGAGTTTGTGCCTTGTAAGCTTGAGGCTGTTGATGAAACTGCTGATTACATTGATATTTCCCGGGAACCACGTGTAACTGACAACCTCAGCCAAGCTTATCAAGTGCGGAAAATGGGTGTTATCAAAGAATTTGGTTCAAAGAAAGTATTGATAGATTTGTTGAAGCTTGCTGCAACTCACGCAAAGAATAACCAAGTGCGCTATTATGTCAGCTATTTAGAGAAGAGACACTTTGAAATTTTAACCGATAAGTACAAGTTTCGGATTGAGCGAATGGGTGAGATTGTGAAGTTTCATAAGAGGCCATGCGTTCCCGTTTTAATCGATGTCGAGGATGCAATCAATAACACGCAAGGGTACCCAATACATATTAAATCGATTGCTTATGTAGTGAGAGGAACGAAGAAGGTTAAGTCGCTATTTGTGTGATGAATAATATGGATCTCCGCACGTTGCGCGCCTGCTATGAGAACACTCATAGCAGGCTTTTAAAACCATGCAACAGCTACGCTCATTGCAGGTGCATAAGTAAATGCATCCCGTAAGTCCCAACTACAGCCACTTTTTCGTGTTCTATCACTTTTCTCTTTCTAAGACTCTCTTCAAATAATCCATTACATTTTCTCTTAGATCATCACGTCCGAGAGCAATATCAATTGTTGCTTGAATAAAACCTAATTTATCTCCGATATCATGACGAATACCTTCAAATTGATAAGCAAGGATCGCCTGTTGAGCATTTAATTCTACAAGCGCATCTGTTAGCTGAATTTCATTACCAGCACCAGGCTTGATTTTACCTAGAATATCAAATATTTCTGGACGAAGGATATAACGCCCCATGATAGCGTAGTTAGAAGGAGCATCTTGAATTGCTGGTTTCTCGACAAGTGTTTCGACATGGATAATGCCTGACTCAACTTCAGGACCTTTTGGAGCGACAATTCCATACTTTGATACAGCTTCATCAGGAACAGGTTGGACGCCAACAACCGAGCATTCATATCGATCAAACACATCAATAAGCTGCTTTAAGCATGGTGTTTCTGACTGCACAATATCATCGCCGAGCATGACGGCAAATGGTTCATTGCCGATAAAAGAACTCGCACAGGAAATGGCATGACCAAGTCCGAGCGGCTCCTTTTGACGGATATAGTGAATATTCGCTAAACGAGAGATAGCTTGTACTTCTGCAAGCACCTCATGCTTTTCTTTCATCGCAAGTGTCTCTTCTAGTTCATACGATTTATCGAAATGGTCTTCAATCGCACGCTTTCCTCGGCCACTTATAATAATGATGTCTTCAATTCCAGATGCGACAGCCTCTTCGACAATGTATTGGATCGTTGGCTTATCAACAATTGGTAGCATTTCTTTTGGCTGTGCTTTTGTTGCAGGGAGGAAACGAGTACCGAGACCTGCAGCTGGAATAATCGCTTTGCGGATTTTCATAGGGAATCCACCTTTCTAGATAATATATTTTGGGTTAGACCCCACTTCATGCCTGCACATTTGCTAAATCATAAAATCATGAACCCAGTCCTTCGTTTCGCCAATCGTTTGGTTTGATAGGTCAAAATACGTACGGATTCCTTTTTCATTTAGAAGCTGTTCAAGCGTTAGGTGATTTTGTTGCTCTTTGTATTTGCTGTCCCAACCTACTTTGTTGACCGTTTCACGAATCATGCCTCTCATATTCGCAAATAAGATCTTGATGTTTCGTTCCTCTTCGTAGTAGTCGATGATCTCTTCTAGCTTTTCAATTGAGACCGTGTCGATATCATTCACGCCACTCATATCGATAATGATCCAGCTTGTATCTGGATGGAGTTGAATTAGTTTGCTTAGTTTTTCTTCTAAAAAGGAGCTATTCGCAAAATGAAGGGTCGAATCGATTCGAAGAACTAATACTTTGTCCGACGTAACCGCATCTGGGTACCTTCTAATATCTCGAAACGTGTGCTCTTCTTCTACATATCCTAACTGGACAATATTCGGTTTCGCGCTTCGTTTAATCAATAAAAGCAGCGTGAAGATGGCACCAATGATAATCCCCCACTGAATCCCAACGAATAACGTAACGAAAAACGTCGTCACCCAAATCCAACCTTCAAGCGGCTTCACACTAAAAAGGCGCCTCATTTCTTTTAGATCAATTAATCTATAAACGGCCACCATGATAATCGCAGCCAAGACAGCATTCGGTAAATAATAAAAGACCGAAGTGAAAAACAAGAGCGTAATCATCACAAAAATGGCTGACACAATCGATGTAATTTGTGTGACTCCACCCGTTTGGTGATTCACGGCCGTCCGCGAGAAACTGCCATTTACCGGGAACGAGTGAAAACAGGCTCCGATCATATTTGTTAGTCCTAATGCTCGTAACTCTTGATTCGGATCAATTTTATACTGTTCCTTCGCTGCTACCGCCTTGCCGATTGCGAGTGACTCCATGAAGCCTAGAAGCGCAATTGTTAGTGCCATCGGGAATAGCATTTGGATTGTTTGAATCGACAAATTAGGTAGGACAAATGACGGAAACCCTTGAGGGACATCACCGATAATCCGTACCCCTCCCTTATCCAATTGAAACAGGATGACCATGGCTGTTGATGCGAGAACAATGAGCAACGCACTCGGTAATTTTGAATTCAGTTTTTTTATGACGAGGAGAGCGATCATGCTAAAGATACCGACTCCGACTGTCGCAAAGTGAATGTCTTCGATTTTGCTGATGACTTCTACTAGTAACAGATGGACCTGCAAATAATTGCCGATCTCGATTCCGAGTAGATGGGTTAATTGACTCATACCAATGACAATCGCCGCCGCCGATATATAGCCATTCATCACAGATTGCGGAATAAATTTTACAATAAACCCAGCTTTAAACAAGCCTAATAAAAGTTGGATCGCCCCAACCATAATCGTAAGTGTTAATACGGTAGTAATGTAATCGGTCGTTCCTGGTTCCGTATAAGCAGACACACCCGAAAAAACAAGCAACGACGTAATCGCAACAGGCCCGACGGACAAGTGCCTAGATGAAGCAAAGAACGCGTAGATGAGTAAAGGAATCGTTGATGCATATAACCCCATCACTGGAGGAAGACCCGCAAGCATCGCATACGCCATACTTTGTGGGACAAGCATGACAAACAGTGTCAGACCAGCGATGACATCAGACCTGAAGTGTTGTTGATTGTAATGAGGAACCAATTGAATCGGTATGTATTTTTTGTTCATGTATATCTTATCCTTTTCGACTAATTAGATTGAGTATTAGTGGAATGGTCGTGCGTTAGGTTTAGTATAGCATAGGTAAGAGCGAGAGTGCAGGCTATGGGCGGGGCCACAATTACATTCCTTTCATGTTGTAAGAACTTCACCGTTAGAAAAAAATAAGCGCATAGCCAAATTAGCTAGTATCCGTTCTTCAAATGAAACTTCTAAGGTAAAAACCCTCTACTCTTATTCTGTCTCTTCTCATGAATAAGCATCCATCTATTAACTCATCTTAACAAGGAAGCTAGTTGAAGGGAGGGATAAAAATGAGTCAGAAACGCGATAAAGGTTATAGCCAAAAAGGCAAACCAAATAGCAATACGGTCGATCCTGTGATCGCAGCAGAAGAAATGGAAAAAGCAATTCATCCTACTAATAAGCCTCCGCGCAATGCAAAATAGTCAGATTGATCATCCCTTAACTAGACTAAAGATATTTGCAAACAAGCCAAAAGCAACCATAATCGAAAACAACTGTATATAAAGCAATTAACCTCTGTCCTGAACATTTATTGCGATATTTATGGTATCAACTGGTTATCTTTTGGAGGTCAAAAAGAGAATGAAAAAAAATCAGAGGGGAAACTTATTTCTTGGAGGTGAGAAAAAATGAAAAAGAACAACAGCAACCGTAATACGAACAAAAATAAGAACCGTAAGAACAACGAGCTTAATGTTGACAATGCAAATGTAGAATTTGCAAATGAAAATGACGCACAAAACGTAAACAACCGCAGAAACAACAACCGCAATAACAATTGCTAACGCTTGAGGAAAACATAGATTTCCTAGCTTTGGAGAACAATCGATTGGTGGTTACAACATGAACTTTACTTCGATTAGGAGGATGACTATGGGAATATTAAGCGGAAACCCGAAAGATGAACCGATGCACTATGGTGAGGTTCATGGAACATGGACATTTTTGCTTGCGGCAAAATCTTCACTCGTTTCTCAACAAACGTTAGTAAATCATACTGGTGATGAGGATCTAAGAAAATTCTTATCGAGTTTGATGGATAATACGAAACAAGAAATCCAGCAAATCGAGCAGTTGCTCAAGGAAAATGAAATCGCTTTGCCTCCAAGCCCTCCGGAACGTCCGAATGCAAACCTTGAGGATATTCCAGTAGGAGCAAGATTTAATGATCCTGAAATTGCCACGATGGTAGGAGCAGGTATTGCTGCAGGTCTCGTCGATTGTAGCACAAACATGGGGCAAGGCATTCGTGAGGACATCATCATGATGTTTGGGCAATTTCATCAACAAAAGGCAACGTTAGGTGGAAAGCTGTTGAAAATGCAGAAAGAAAAAGGATGGCTCGTGCCTCCTCCCCTTCATTTAAATAAGGTAGCAGTAGGAGTGTAAGAATGCTTGGGGTCAGACCTCACTTTATTTGTTTAACACATTGAAGCGTGAGGGTGGGGTCTGACCCCACTATTTTCACAAAAAAAGGCGAAGAGCCAGATAAATAATAAAGGTAATGGATACACTTCCAAGCAGCGTTGAAAATAACACGGCTTGGGCTGCAAATTCTGGATGGTTATCATAATCTAACGCGAGTAACGCACTGTTTCTCGATGTCGCAAGCGCACTAGTGATAAACAAAGCAGCGAGTACACCTTCGATATTCAATAATGTGATAATCGCAAACGCAATGAAGGGCGATACAACTAATCGTATACATACGCTTGCCACTAAAGGAACAAAGTACCCTTATGCCTTCATTAATTAAATGTTAATCGTTACGTCACTATTTTCTTTTAATGTTGAAATAACTGCGTCCATCTGCAATTGAAACTCAATGTCAGAACTTATTTCTTCTAAAGACGGTAGTTCAGATTCATCTTCTGAAGCAGCAGCTATCTCTTCGTCATAAAAGGCTTGAATTTCTTCGTCAGAAATTTCAATCTCTGCTACCTTTTGATCCATGTACTTACTACTCTTTACGTTGTTTGCAACATCATCTCGAAGCTCATCCATTTGTGCTCCTTGAGCTTCTAATAGTTCTTGAAGCTGTTCCTCCGATTCAATACCATATTGAGCCATAAGCTCAGTAATGCCATTATCAATTTCTTCTTCAGTTACTTCAAGTCCTTCGTTGCTTGCAGCGTCGTCAATCAGCATCGAATTAATGAATTGGTCGAGCACTTGATCTTTAAGCTCTTCTACATACTCTTTCCCTTCTTCACTTTCTAAATCAAGACCTTGCATAGCAGCTTGCATTGCTTGCTGTTCAACAGTCGTTACATACATTCCTTTTTCTATATCTTCTCCGTTTACGGTCGCAACAACATCAGGAATGTCCTCCGTATCAATCATTGATCCCATTTCTTGTTCAGGATGATCTACGCCTTCTGTCTCTTCAGACGCAACTGGCTCTTCTTGAGTTGGAGTCTCTTCTCCTCCGCAAGCAGCTAGTCCAAATGCTAGTGCGCAAACCCCAAACCCCATTGCTAATTTCTTTTTCAAAGTAATCATACCCCTTTCTCTGTTCAAAAAACCTGTCGTTATTGTAACATCAAAATAATCAGAAAGCAGTGGAAACATACTCTCTAACGTACTGCATTAGGACAAGAAGACTTAATTATGAAAAAGAATGAGCGTGCACACATAGACTTACTCTTGATTTAACAAGGTTGGGCACTCTTGTCATGCTGTTATTTGAAAAATTATGTAAAAAGATATTTATAATTAATCGAAGAGGGTATTTGACCCCGTTACGCCCCCTACTTGTAGAAACATGATTGAGGCTGGTTGGGACTATGATCTCGTAACAAGCGAAGCTATGATACTGCAAGGAGGATTGGGGTACCGGCTTCAATAGCTTCCTAAGAAAAGTTGTTTCGAAATGTTCACCATCTTCAAACACATATTTCCTCTTTCGCCAGGTTACTCTATAAATGTAACTCAAATTCAGTGTAGTCCCTTTTATTATTGGTGGGCATCACAACTCTGGAAACTAGGAGGCATTTGAATGAATGAAAAAATTATGATTTATACGACTACAAGAGCCAAACAGGAGAAATATCATGTGAAAGATCTCTTTGGAAATCCAATTTTACATCGTCAAATTCATGGGGATGAAATTTACATACCTTTGAATAAAGAACGATTTTGGGGCTCTTAATCATACAGCAGGAAAGGCAACGTGACTCCTCCCCTTCATTTAAATAAGGTAGCAGTACGAGTGTAAGAAAAATCCCCATTGGATGTTATCGTCCAATGGGGATTCTTCTCTTTTTACCGACCACTACTATCTAAAAGTTCATATGCTCTTATGTTCCAGCTGTGTTCCTTCACGTTCCTTCTTTTGCTTTCTTCTCTGCCTTAAATACCTTACTAGTCCAATGACTGACCTAGTTATTGAAGACTTAATCGTAATCGTGATTAATGTGTGATACCATTTCCATCCTTTGTTCCATTTAATTAAATCTGTTTTTTTCTCTGCCCAAAGTTCAAGCAATAGCATCGGAATCGTGAAATACAACAATTTATAGAATATAAGTAAAGGTTTATTTTTATAAGTTATTTGGTTATACATAACGGTGATAGTTGGATAGACAAAAAAGTCAAATAAAATATGTATGTTAAAGAGTTTTGGTAACAATCGAACTGGATATTGAACGATGTTGCGTTTAACAATCATTTTATCAATGATTCCATTTGTTACAGCATTGTAAACATAAACCAATATCCAATCTTTCAATGGCGGTTTTCTTAGCAAAGTGGCTAAACAGCTTAAAGTGAGTACTAATAGGATTCTCAATAAATTTTTTTGACATTTATTATTCTTCATTAAAGCACACACCCTCCTTACATTAGAATGCTCAATTGATAAAAACATTATGATCCATTTTCACTATGATCACTTCTATAAA
The DNA here is from genome assembly GCF_036663595.1 of Halalkalibacter lacteus. Lineage (NCBI taxonomy): Bacteria > Bacillati > Bacillota > Bacilli > Caryophanales > Bacillaceae > Halalkalibacter > Halalkalibacter lacteus. The sequence continues at coordinate 14,340 of NZ_JAWRVL010000013.1, read as the reverse complement.
AACATCACTACACTTGTTTTTGAATTTGGACCTTTTCATTGAATTTAATCCTCGACTTTCGCCACTCCAAGAGCAAGGTTTCCCCATAGAATCTTTTCCACTTTTTCTACTTCCTCTTTGCTACAATTTATAACTAAGACGACTTCTGAATTCTTCCCTCTAATTAATCTGTTTCGCTTATGAACGACTTTAAAGATGAAATAGTCAATGATAAACCCAAGAATAAACCCACTGGCAGCACCAATTAACCCCCAGTAAATCGGACCCCATTCTAATACAAAACCAACACTACCTCCGATGACAGAAAATGCAGTTCCTATCGCTGCTCCTTTATCAAATAAGCTAACCCCATCCGCTCGATGTAATGTATCTAACAACCTTCTTTCTTCGACTCGATTCTCAAGAGGCACAGCTAGAATCCGTTCTTTTTCAATTCCTATTTTTTCTAATGCTGAAATGGCTAATTCTAGATAAGAGGAGTGTTCATAAGTCGAAAATATTTGCAAATTCTCTCACCTCACGTCTTACTCGGGATTTTCACTCGGTACTGTTGATAGTGTTTGCTCAAAAATTTTCTTTGTTCACTTTCAAATAATTTGTTGTCTTCTACTGTATTAATATATGAGTCATATATAGAAAATCCATAAAGCGATGGGATGAACAGCAGCCACTGCGGGTCTACTACTTCTGTTGCTTGAGCGATTTCTCCTAAAAAAAGCAAATGAACAGCAATAAGCAGTTTCGAAAAGTAAACAAAAACAATAATCCATATTAAGGAAAAGGCTCCGGTCACAATTCTGTGAATATAGAGTTGTCCCATCCCGGGCATGAAAAGAGACCATATGACAGCCATCGCGGGTCGCCTTTTATCCAAATAGTTTACTTCCAACGCCCCTATACTGTATGTGTTAAAGTCAGCATTTTCTCGTTCAGCGAGTATATATACTTTATTCATATCAACAGCTGTCCGGTAACTGTCCCATATTGCAAATAGATAGACGGGTATGTACAAAAGGAACCACCTAGGGTCAAGGACTTCTTTTGCCATTTCGATATTCCCAGTAAAGGAATACACCATCGAAAGATTTAAATTTGACATGACATTTATGATAATTTCCCAGAGAAATAACGTATACCCTCTGAGATATTTAGATAAAAGAAGATGTCCAAAACCAGGAAAGGCCGCAGACCACCAAGCAATGATATATGGATTTCGTAAATGTAATTGTGTTGTTCCCAAAAGACTAACATGGGCTTTAAAGCGTCGTTCCTTATTTGTTGGTTTAAAGTTGTTCATGCTGTTTTCCCTCATCTGTTAGTCAAATACTCTTTTTGATTAGCATTTACAATTATTAGGGCTTAATCCATGGAAAATATTTGTTTCGTTCTATTGCGATCGATACAGTAGCGCTGCTTCCTATTGTTCTTTATTGCGAATTTCCCAATTTAACAGCGAATTTCAATTTTTATAGAACGAAAAGTAAAAAATATCAGCGGAATCGCCAAAATAACAGCGAACGGGCTTTATTAGCGATTTTTCAAGTCGTATTAGCCAGTTTTCAAGCATGATTCGCGTTTGTCTTTCGCGCTGCAGCCAAGGTGCCTTCGCTGCACGCTAAAAAGACTTGCTTTCTGTCATCGTAGACAGAGAACAAGTCTTTTTGGGGCTTACATAATGAAATGGCTTTGCTCGTAATCGTAACGCCTGTCGAGGGCACTGAAAAAGGTAAAAAGCAACCTTTTTCAGTGCCCTCGCCTATTTCACTTCAATAATTGAGAAACCATATGGATCCAATTCAATATTTGAACTCTCTTTCATAGGTTCTTTGTTCCATAAGTCCACTGGTTTTCTACCAGTAAAGTCATACGGAATATTCACCTGAATGCTTTCATTTGAATTATTGATGGCAATAATTATCGTTTCATTATTTACTTGCTTGGAATAGACAATATGGTTCGTGTTACGGTTTGTTTCTAACATGTTGAATTCGCCATGATTTCCAAATGCAGGATACTCTTTTCGTAATGCAACGACTTTTTTGACAAAGGTAAACAATTCTAGATCTTGATCTTCCTTTTCCCAAGGCATACACTTTCGACAACCAGGATCATTTTCACCAGTTAACCCAATTTCATCGCCATAATAAATACAAGGTGTTCCGATGAAAGATAACTGGAATAAGAATAATAGCTTTAGTTTCTCCTTACTGTCCTTGCTTATCGTTAGGATCCGTGGAGTATCATGGCTTCCTAATAAATTAAACGCTGCCTCATTTACATTTTTCGGATAGGAAGTGAGGACGTTTGTTAATTGTTGGGCAAATTGCTCTGCATCGATTTCATCTTTCGCAATAAAGTCTAAGGTCGCTTCCGTGAAAGGATAATTCATGACGGCATCGAATTGATCTCCTTGTAGCCACGGCATCGAATCGTGCCAGATTTCGCCAAGAATGTAGACGTCAGGGTTCACTGACTTCACTGCTGTTCGAAATTCTCTCCAAAATTGGTGGTCAACTTCATTTGCGACATCAAGTCTCCAGCCATCAATGTTGAATTCCTCGATCCAATAACGACCAACATTTAGCAAGTATTCCTTTACTTCAGGGTTCTCAGTGTTTAACTTTGGCATCATATGTGTAAAGGCAAACGTATCATAATTCGGTTCCGGTAGAATTTTCACTGGAAATTCTCTTAAATGAAACCAATCTACGTACTTGGATTGTTCTTGTTTTTCTAAGACATCTTGAAAGGCATCGAAATAAAACCCACTATGATTAAAGACCGCATCAAGCATGACACGGATGCCTTTTTGATGACACGTTTCAACTAGTTTCTTAAATGTTTGTTTGTCGCCAAATTGAGGGTCAATTTCTAAGTAATCGATCGTGTCATATTTATGGTTTGTTGTAGCCTTAAAGATTGGCGTGAAGTAAATCCCGGTAATCCCCAACTCAACCAAATGGTCAATATTATTAATAACCCCTTCAAAATCACCGCCAAAAAAGCTGTCAGGCTTCGGATCCTCACTTCCCCATGGGAGTGTTCCTTTAGGGTCTAAGTCTGCATTCCCATTTGCAAATCGTTCAGGGAAGATTTGATACCACACTGTATCCTTGACCCACTCTGGTGCCCCGAAGACATCAATTTCATTTAAAAATGGGAAACAGAAATAAAAGTTCGTTTCTTTCGGGTCGCGGTCTTTGAATCCTCTTTCTCCATAAACAATCGATTCATTTTCAGAATAGAGTTCAAACCCGTAACGCATGCGGCGATACTCAGGTTTGACTTCAACAAACCAATAGTCAAAGAGCTCATCGCTTCCTTCTAATGACATGGGCTTCGTCGCATTCGTCCAGCCTGCCTCCGTCCATTGATATGGATCTCCAAAGATCAAATAGGCTTTTGTTACATCTCCTTTTTTCGCACGAAGGCGGATGTGGAGTGTTTCCTTGTCGTATGAATAAGCAAAATTGTTTGCTGGTTTGTGATAAATCGCTTCTTTTAACAAAATGGAATGACCCCTTTCAGATTAGGAAAATTAGGTGCTAGACCTTTGATTCGACAGGTACCAGGCACCTCGTTGATTAAACGTTTTATCAATTGCGAGAAGGAGCAGCAAAAAGCATACTCCTAATTTCCTACCATTTTCGAATGATCTTACGGCTTCCTTACTGCTGCGGTACTTTGCCTTACTTTTAAACTCACTGGACAAATAATTTGTTTATCCTCAAGGTCATTTTTATTCTCAATTTGGTCAATTAATAATTTTACAGCAGCTTGACCTCTTCCATAAATATCCTGCCTTACTGTTGTTAAACCTGGGGTTAGGTATTCTGAGAAGTAGAGATCATCAAATCCCATGACAGAAAAATCATCTGGTACAGAAATATTTAAATCATAAAACCCTTTGATCAGGCCCATTGCAGCTATGTCAGAAAAGGCAAAACAAGCAGTTGCTTGATCTCTTAACTGTAATACTTGTTGTGCTGCATGATACCCATCCTCTACAGAAAAAGCACCCTCTATCACTAAATCTTGATTAAATGGAATTCCCGCTTCCTCTAGTGCCTTACGGTAACCTAATAAACGACAATGATTAACACTACCGGTATGTTCGGCGTCACCAAGCCACCCATAAGAAATAACAACAATCGATCTATGGCCCAAACTGATTAAATATTTCGTTCCTAAATATACACCCATTTCATCATTCAATCCGACTTGGTATAGATCTGGATCTGAAAGATAACTGTCCATGTACACAGTAGGTAATTGTAACTTTTGGATATCATCTAAAAACTCCGTATTTTCATTTGCCCCGAACACAATTAGGCCATTGATGTTTTTTTCTAATAAATAGGATAGATCAGGCTCATCTTTTTCACCAGTAAAAATGACGTGAAACTTCCTGTCTCTTGCCCCACTTTCAACCCCGGATACAAGCTGTGAGAAAAAAGGATTATCCAAGACCTTTCCCCTTGGAGCATAAGGGACGACCATCGCAATCAGAGGATTAATTTTATCTCTTAAACTCCGTGCTGCTACATTAGGCATGTAGTTGGACTGCTTAATGATTTTTTCAATTTTTTTTCTTGTCTCTTCAGAGAATCGCCCTTTGCCATTAATGACATTTGATACGGTCCCGATTGAAACATTGGCCAATTTCGCAATGTCCTTTATTGTCGGTCTATCCATGTAAGTATTTCCTCTCATTACCTATATTACCTATCATTATACTATAGGAAAGGACATTTTTCATTTCACCGAGACCGTATCATTTGTCCATCATTCTACCGATAAAATTAAGTAGAATAAGGCGGGAGATCAATCGTGGCACCTAGTTTCGGCTTGTCAAATGTAGAATAATAGACCTGATTAAACGTTTCATCTTCTTCGTCTACTGTCACAGCAGCTGATTCTTTTGATACATTATGAAAGACAAGTACCACTTCATCACTAGTTAGTCTTTTAAATGAAACGATGCCCTTCTTTCATCTGTTCACATCTACTATCCTTTATTTGCTCCTGCTTTCAGACCATCTACCAATTGAGACTGAAACATGAAAAATAAGATCGTGATCGGAACGGCTACGAGTACAGCCCCAGCCGCAAAAGTCGTAAATTCACTATTTCCACGCCCTGTGACCATTTCAAACAACCCAACGGCCAATGTTTTCTTTTCCCCAGAGCGAAGAACAAGTCTTGCAAAAATAAAGTCCATCCACGGCCCGATAAAATTCGTAACTGCAATAAAAATCAAAATGGGCTTTGAGAGCGGCATCATAATTTTTACGAATATCGTCACATCACTTGCCCCATCAATTTTTGCCGCTTCTTCTAAACTTCTCGGCAGCCCGTCAAAATATCCCTTCACAAGCCATGCACCAAATGGAATCGACCCACCAGCATAAACTAAAATTAATCCCCAATGATTATCTAGTAAATTCAATTGCAATAGTAGAATATAGATCGCAATCATTCCCATGAAACCAGGGAACATTTGCAAAACAAGCATCGCCATTAAACCCTGTCTTCTACCAGGAAAGCGAAATCGTGAAAAGGCATATGCTGCTGTCACAACTAGAAACGTAGAAAATATCATGTTCCAAAACGCAATTTTGAACGTATTTTTGTACCAAAGAAGATAATTCGTTTCTGTGAATAAGTACGTATAATGGCGAAACGATAAAGACTCTGGAATTAGCCTTGTCGAAAACAGTGAATCTCCAGGATTCATGGAACCGGTGATGACCCACACAACTGGGTATAGAACAAAGATCGCCGTCATAATTAAAATTGTATAAATCAACGCGTTCATCAGTTTATTTCGCAAAGATACACCGATCATGACATCATATCCTCCTCTTTAAAGGCTCTTGTTTTTCTAAAGTTATAGATGGAGAACGTTGCAATAACTATGAAAATTAAAATCGAGACAACCGAAGCCACCGCAAATTGACTATTGTCGAGTGTCAATTTGTAAATCCAGCTAATTAAAATATCGGTAGAGCCTGCATATGCATAATCCGAATTGACTGGTCCACCTTCTGTCATAAGATAGATAAGATTAAAGTTGTTGAAATTTCCGGCAAACGACATAATCGCAAGCGGTGCCGTTGCAAACATGATTAACGGCAATGTAATTTTGCGGAACTTTTGAAATGGTGATGCTCCGTCCACATCCGCTGCTTCGTACAATTCTTTATCGATACTTGTCATAACCCCGCTCATCAATACCATCCAGAACGGAAAACCAAACCACATGTTGACAACAACAAGTGTAAATTTCGCCAACAATGGATCAGATAACCAAGGAATCGCGGTTGCAATTAAGCCTAAATCCATTAAGTACTGATTAATCGGTCCAAATTGTCCGTTAAAGATATTCCTGAAAATTAAAATCGAGACAAACTGCGGAATCGCCCACGGCAAAATAAAGATGCTGCGCCAAAACTTCTTGTATTTGATTCCTTTTTGACTTATTAATACAGCAAAAATGAGTCCTAAAAAGAATGTTGTGATTGTAGCAAGTATGGCCCACACGATTGTCCACGTAAAAACGCCATAAAAAGTGGTACTCCACGTTTTCATTTGAAATAACTGAACAAATGTATCAAATCCAACCCAATCGACTAAGTGCTTTGGCGGCAAATGGTTCGGGGCTGAATAGTTTGTAAAAGCAATTAAAATACCAAATAACAATGGTAGAATCGTTAAGAAAGAAGTAAATATAACAGACGGTGTTAATAAAATGTAAGGGAATCCATTTTCCCAAATGTTTGTAAACATTTCACCTACATTGTTCGGTTTAATTCCTTTTTCCTTCTTTGCAGCAACTTTATAAGCATCACGGATATTCAAATAGAAAAACCAGAGGAAAAGCAAGAATGAAATTAAAAACAAAATCCCTTCGATCATTAAAAAGATGGAATGATCTCCTTGACTAATGTCAAATCCACTCCGCGTTTGCGCCGTTTCGCCAAGGGTGGTCAAACCCCACATTGCCCATTGAAAAGGAACGGTCCAGAAAATAAGAAGATACAATTGCAAAGCGAGAAGAGAGAGACCTTTCACAATTTGTTTATTATAGATTTGCCCAAGCCCCATAAATAAAAAGGACAAAGTAGCAGCAATTTTCGGTTTTGTCAGAAATGGTTTCTGAGGAGGCGGTTGCACTTTTTTCATTCCGTTTGTTTGCAAATCAATATTATGTTCTTGCTTCAACGCATTCATCATTCACCCTCCTTATTGAGGGAGTCAGACCCCGCTTTCCCACTTTAAAGTACAGCTTTGGGTCTGACCCCTTTTTTAGTTATTTTGTTTGTGAATCCACTGCGTCTTTAATTTGCCCGACTGCTTTATCAAGTTCAGCTTGCGCATCCTTGTCATCGTTCCAAATAGAAGTAAATGCGACTTCCATTGCCCCCCATACATTTTGCATTTCAGGGATATTAGGCATAGAAACTGAATATTGCGCTTGATCTAAGAATACTAAATTATATAAATCTTCTTTCAGTGTATCACTATCAAGAAATGCAAACGTAGGTGGCAATTGCCCTGTTATTTCATAGCGTTTTTCAAGCATTTCATCACTTGTAGCAAAGTGTGCTAACAACGTTGCAGCTCTTGGATAGTCACTATACGCGTTCACAAACAATGCCTTAATTCCTGAGAAAGTAGTAGGGACTTCGCCATTTTCTACTGTCGGCATCGTTGTAACACCAAAATTCACACCCGCTTCACTGTGGCCTCTTAGAGCCCATGGACCTGACATATAGTATAAAAGTTTGCCTTCATTAAAGTGCGAGCTGACAACATCGCCTGTAATATCTTCTTTTTTAAGTGGCAGGATTTCATCACGAATTTGTGTCATCAATTCAGCAGCTGCAAGTCCACCTTCGTTATTCAATCCAATATCAGTTGGGTCTGTGTTGTTGTCTCCGAACACATACCCACCATTTGCTCCAAGGAACCCATGCAGCAAGTAGAAATTACCCGGCTCGATCATAAAACCATAGGAACCTGGATTTTGTTCCATAAATTCTTTCGATTGTTCAATCATCTCATCCATCGTTTTTGCAGGCTCAAAGCCCATTTCGTCTAATAGATCTTCGTTATAAAAAAGGCCAACTGTTTCAATTGCTAGAGGATAACCGAATGTTTTATACTCTCCATCTGAATTGGCAGAAACCCCTGTGATCGCACTTTCCATGAAACGTTCCTTGTATTCTTCCGTGTAATAATTTTCATAGATTAACCCAGCCGCATCCATATTCCCGACATGATCATGCGCTCCTGTAAATACATCTCCACCAAGCCCTGCAGGCCCATCTGTTTGTAACTTCCCTGGTGCATCCGTATGCCCTACATCTTCAATGGTTACTGGAATCCCATATTTTTCAGAAAACTCATCTGCAACATATTGTGTCCACTCAGCTTCTAGATCCCCGTTACCCCATATTACAAGCTCGGCACCTTCTTCTGGTTCAAGTTCAGCTACCTCAGCTGATGTATCTTCCGCCGTATCTTCAGAAGCTTCCGGTTCTGGTGCACTTGATTGTTCTGAAGCACCCGGTTTTCCGCATGCAGTTAGTACTAAAATTAACAGTGTAATAAAGAGTAGACTAAAAACCTTTTTCATTGAATCCCCCACCTTTTTCTTTTTTATTTATTATTTCAATGCCATTTTGATAAATTTCACCAAACTAGCATGCAATAATCAAATTTTGATAAAACGTTTAATCATAATATATAACTTAAAATCAGTTGTTTATAAGCGTTTTATATTTCAGGTGAAACAACTTATGGTATAACGTTTCATCACTTTGTAAAAAAATATTCACTACATGAAGAGTGCTCGTTTTATTACTTGATCATGCAAGCGTTTTCACTTATAAATTTGATTATAGATTTACAGATTTAGTTTGTCAATACTTAATAATGCTACGTACAATCTAATTTACGAGCTTAGTGAGGTCTGGTTCTTTATTACCAATTTCTCGATTTATGAGCGAATTTGATTTTCATCTAGTGAAAAGCGAAAAATAACAGTGAACAGGCTTTGTTAGCGAGTTTCCAGGCAAGATATTCGATGCCTTCGGTGCAGCAGCCGAGAGCACCTTGCTGCACGTCAAAAAGACTTGCTTTCTGTCATCATAGACAGAGAACAAGTCTTTTAGGCGTTTTTAATAGAGGCGTTTCGCTCCTAAGTAACGCTCTTTCCAGTAAGGATTATTCATGCTCGTAATCGTAACACCTGTTGAGGAGCCGCTGTGCACGAATTGGTTGTTTCCAATATAGATGCCGTTATGAGATGGGCCTTTCGTATAAGTTTCAAAGAAGACTAGATCTCCAACGGACGGTTGCGAAACAGATTTTCCTGCATTCCATTGCTGTGCTACAGTGCGCGAGATTGAGATCCCTTGTTGGCGGAAGACGTACTGAACAAACCCACTGCAATCAAATCCAGCAGTGGATTGTCCGCCCCAAAGGTATGGAACACCAATGTGATTGGCTGCTTCTGCAACAAGGTTCGTCACGAGTGCTGCCGGACTGCTACTAGCACGTGATGGTTCCTTTGATGGTGCAGGGGAGCTTGAGCTTGATGACTTATTTGTTGCGACTTCCTTTAACTTACTAATTGTTTTAGAACCAGCAATTCCATCAACGGGTAAGTTATGTACTTTTTGAAAGTTTCTCACAGCCTTCGCTGTAATTTCACCATAATAACCTGTTGGCGCTTGATTGAATACGCCTACTGAGCGTAGCTGTGCTTGTAAATTTTTTACGGCTTGTCCACTGCTGCCAACGCGAAGAGTTGATGTTGAATGTGCAGGCGGGGCTGGATTTTTGACGACTTCACTTGCAATTTTCTTATCATTTTTTTTGTAACTCGTTTCGGATGGGTTTGGTTCGTTTAGCAAGTGAGATAGTGTCTGTGGTCCGACGATTCCATCGACTTTGATGTTGCTTGCTTTTTGGAAATCACGGACGGCCTGTTCTGTAATGCGAGCAAATTGACCAGTAATAGAAAAAGAATAATACCCTTTTTCTTTTAACTTTTGTTGAAGTTGCTCAACTTGCTTTCCGCTAGAGCCAAAGCGTAGCATTGTCGTGTTCGTAAGTGAGCCAGATCCTGATGTAGATGTTGAAGGTTTAGAAGGGGCTGCAGGAGCTTGCCCACCCATTTCTGATAATAACTTCGATAGCGTTTGCGGTCCAGCTATTCCATCGACTTGCAACTTGTGTTTTCGTTGAAAATCACGAACGGCATCGGCTGTAATCGGACCATAATAACCAGTTGAGCGCTCGAAAGTGAAATGCCCTTTTTTCTTTAGGACATCTTGTAATTCCTTAACATCTGAATGATCCATCCCTACACGTAGGGGTTGATCACCAAGTGCCGCATCTGCCATTTGCGGGATTGCAAGAAAAATCCCTGTCGCAAAAGTAGAAGATATGACGACTTTTCGCATTGTTGATGCTTGATTCATCTACACGAAACCTCCTATTTAGCCAAAAATATCTATTATTTAACTAATTTTACCTCTATTTATCTAGCGTGACTAGCTACTATTTTCGCTATTATTATAGATTCGTGTCGAAAGACCTATTTAATGGAAAAAATTTCATACGATTGGCTATTCTGACCGCGCTGTTACTTTTAAGCCACTGAGCTTTATGGAGCTTTCTGTCGATCTTGCTTTCTTCTATAAATAAAAATGTCTATGATTTAGAACTTTTGTCGAAATGCTTTAAATCCGGGATTTTAACCCTATAATAAACATATAAAATAATTTTAATATTGGGGTATGCGACATGGACAAATATAAAATTGAGGTATTGTTGCTAAATCGTATAGAAAAACTAAAGAACCAAATGGTTACGATTGCTATTTATTCAGGCATGGATAGCGTCGATACATTGCGGTGCAGTCAAGAGTTGGATAAATTAATCATTCTTTATATGAAACATTTCTCCTATGGAAAAGATACATACACTAGTGCATAAGAAGGATGTATGAAGATTTCATGTAAGAAATCATCGCTAGAAGTGGGAAGGAAGAGAAACAAAGTTTAAGAAGCTGTCGAGCATAACTCAGCGAATTAGAATCGACTGTAACGGATACGCTCATTGCTTAAAGGGCACTGAAAAAGGTAAAAAGCAACCTTTTTCAGTAGCACCGGCGTTGGCGGTTACCCTTTTTCCAGATTGACTTAAATGAATCGAGTAGTTCAAATGTGTTGCTTACAGTTAAATGGGCGCTTACACCCCCATTTAACTCCGGAATGTGTTGATACGAAGCATACATGGAATTCCCTCATTTTAAACGACCTCTTCATATCCTAATTCGCCATTTGAAATCTTCTCATTAATCGCGGACAACCTCCGTTCACGAATAAACTAGCGATCTCGGTGGGCAAGAATGATTCCATTCTGATCAATTGCGGAAGTATGGACACTTTCTCCAAGTTCATTTCTGTTTACTAGCGCGAGCTGAGCTAGTTGGGTCTGACTCCAACTCCCATATCACTACTAAATAACCACTACCTTCCTCTTATCAAAAAAACTAACATTCGGATAATATTAGCTTTCTTCTTGTAATGACGTGCATTACATCCATTATGACCATATTGAACTTTTGAACTATTCAACTATTTTCCGTAACACCATTGTAACATTTTGGGTCTTTTGTTATAATTTTAAACTGTAAAACATATTATTCTTATATGTTTAATATTTTAATATTTTTAGGGGGATTTTATTTTGAAGATTAGTAAATTGCTTTTAGGTATCGTGCTTGCTTCACTGCTTTTATTCGTTACTGCATGTGGATCTGACTCTACATCAACAGAAGAGACACCAGCTGACGAGGAAGTTGATGCAGAAGAAGGCACAGAAGAACTAAGTGCTACAGACTATGAAGTTTGGGTAGCCGATCAAGGAACAAACGAAATACATATCATTGATGGAGCGACTCATGAGATTGTCGAAACAATTGACTTCAATGATGTTGGCGAAAAGCCACATATGTTAGTATTCGATGAAGAAGGCGATTATGCTTATGTAGCAAATATGGGTTCAGGTACTGTATCTGTTATTCGTGCCGAAGATCGTACTGTTCTAACAACACTTGAAACTGGAGAAGGCGCACATGCGGCAATTCCAAGTCCTGACGGAGAACGCGTTCTAGTAGCTAATGTTCCTGCGCGATCTCTTTCAGACATTTCAGTTGATAAAGAAAATGAAGAATTCGTCGTTGAAAGAGAATTAGACTTAAGTGCTGTTGAAGCCTTGCAAGATGAAGAAGAGTTTCCTAATCAAAACCCCATTTGCCTTGCCTTCACTGCTGATAGCAGCAAAGCATATGTAACACTTGGCGGCGGTGGATTAGTCGTTGTTGATGTTGAAACTTTTGAAGTTATCCAATCATTCGGAAAGTCACAAGTTGGCGCTCATGGTTGCGGAACAATTCTTTCTCCTGATGGAAAGCATATGTTTGCAAACTCTGGTTCAACTGAATTAGCAGAATACTATGTATTTGATACAGAAACAGATGAGTTAATCTACACTGGAGAAACTGGTGGTACGGATGCTCATGGCGTGAGAATTACAAAAGATGGCAAGCACCTATGGATGGTTAACCGCGTCACAGATGATGCTGCGATTATTGATGTTGAAACTTTTGAAGTCGTTGATACGGTTGATTTTGTTGGGGATGCTCCTGATTTAGTTACATTCTCTCCAGATGGATCATTGTTTTACGTGACACTTCGCGGACCTGAGCCAGCAACTGGAACACATGATATGGCTGGTGAAACTCCTGGTGTCTCAATCATTGATGTAGAATCAAAAGAAAAAATTGATCTTATTGAACTGACTGGAGACCCGCACGGTATCGATTTACGTATCGTACAAGAGTAATAACTAGTTAACGTATGGACCCTTTGTTTTTTCCACATCGTGGATGACAAAGGGTCCTCTTTTTCAGTGGCTCCTTATGATGGGTCAGGTTCTAAGCCCACATACTATTCATTTTTTCGTTTTTTATCCCTTTTTTATTTACAATCAAAACCGAAGGAATGTATCAACTTTTTGACTATCTTGTATGTCCGCCTCGAATGACCTCTTTCCGTTCTATTTTCATACAAAATATTCTAGCAAATCGACTTGGATAGACTGCATTTTTGTCGATAAGTTTTTTTCTCTTCCTTTTTTTCAAATCAAACTCAGGAGGGCATTCTGCAATTCCTTCTATTATTAGATTTGTTTATACAAATTTCAATGTGCCATTCGACAGAACTCACAGTTCACTAAAACCGAAGTTACAATTTCCTACAAAAGTAGAAATTGACAGCGTTTATACTTGCGATTTACGATGAGGGTGTCTTATACGGACTACTATTTTTGATGCGAGAAAGGGAGTTGTTGTAATGGAACATTTGAAGCGATTGGTTGATATGTGTTTCTGCTTTTCTTTAGCATTAGGCGGTGCGGTGATAAACGGAGTAGCAGCTCTTACATCCAAGGTTGAATTCAGGCTGTGTAGCATGAATTGGAGTGAGAAGCTACAAATCGCCTTTGGCTTCAACAAACTTAGTTCAATCTTAAGATGGGACAAGACTATTAGAACCCAAATTCTTAATATAACGCTTTATCAAAGCAGCAAAATTGCGGTGAGTAGCGTCCTTACGAAAGCGAACGATTGGGGAACGCGGAGAAATACGGTTTATGAGTGGAAAATGAAAACAAACGAATGGAGTAAACGTGAAATGAGCACCGGGAGAGGTCCTCCTAATAAAGGATGAGAGGATCTGATAACCGAGACGGGTGATTTACAGTATTGACGATGATTGATACTCTTTCAAACGATGGAGCATATGGCTTCCATGATCTATACCTCATGTTTTATGAAGATTATTTTAAATTTAGCGATGAGGTCGTTGTGCCTGCTAATAGATAAAATTCTGCTGCCCTACCAGAAATCCTTAGCAATCTCTTAAGTAGAGCGGGGGCTGCCCCCCACTCCTAAACACTATTAGTTGGTATTGCTGTTTCTACTGGACGTCTATTGATTTCCAGAAGAAGTTCTTCCTCCCTTTTTACCTATCTCCTCAAAGTGCTTTCGATCGTATTTTCTAGCAGTTTCTTCTCCGCCTTTTCTACCTGCTTCCTCACGAGTCATCGTTCCGCTAGAGTTGTTGTTGTTGTTATCGCTACTGGAAGTATTTTGATTTCCAGAAGAAATTCTTCCACCTTTTTGACCTATCTCCTCAAAGTGCTTTCGATCGTATTTTCTAGCAGTTTCTTCTCCGCCTTTTCTACCTGCTTCCTCACGAG
>NZ_JAWRVL010000012.1:0-127230 GCF_036663595.1 Halalkalibacter lacteus | reverse complement strand
TAAAAAAGTCGTGATATACGGCTATTTGTCATGCGTACCGGTAAGGTGCGCTTATTTTTTATAATTCGGGCTTACGGTCTCCTACCTCAAACATCATATAGTGGGAGTACGAACTCTTCTGTTTCCTATGTTTATCTAAAATTTAACTTGGGTTCTTGCTCTATAGTAATCATTTAGCGCACGAAAAAGACCTCTCCATAATGGAGGGGTCTTCAATTTCAGTGTTCCATATCTAAGCTTTTAATCGCATCCATATGACTTGCAATCATTGCTATAATTGTACTAGCTTCGTCTTTGCTAAAGATAAAATTAAATTCGTCTTTAATAAAGTCGTCATCATCCGTTTTCATCCGATTAATACGTTGAAGAATGCCATCACCAGTCTCTTGGATTACGCCAAACTTATACGAAATCTCAACATCTTCATTCTCAGTAATATAGGCTGTCACTTCAGGAGTTTCCCAATCAACATCCAACGTTTCATATTCCTCTTCGTTATCTTCGAAATCTGAAACATATTCATCATCATTCAGGTAATCATGGAAGCTTTCATGAACAACGTCAATAATATCATCAATGTCATCTAGAATCGTTCGCGAAGTAAGATCTAGATCTAAATCAAAAGACTCAATATAAAATTCATTATTAAAAGGGTCAAAGAATAGTGTACAAAAGTATTCACGTCCATTTTCGTCAGTCTCCACAAAAAATTCAATCCGAGGGTGCTTTGCCCCTTTATCAATGGACATATGTCCTATCTGATCATATTTCTCACAAATTGATTCAAGATCCTCTTGAAGTTCTTCTGTCACTCTGTCAAACCAATCTAATGTCATGAACGTTCGTCCCTTCACAATAATTTCCTTTAGTTGTAATCAAAGACTACCTCCATTACTATTTTGATCCAATTCGATCATTTTCACTCATCAAGTTGCCATCTTTCTCTTGAAGGTGAATAATGGCGTACCTAAAAGTTAAATTTGTTGAAAAGTAGCTAAGTCCTTTATGTATCTTGCCCTTTGCCTTGAGATCTAGTACGGTGCACTAATCTATTGAACGATACCTTTTAATCTTTTCCCGTAAACAAAGGTAACGTTATGACGAAAATAGTACCTTTAGAGGATGAAGATACTAAATTAATCTCACCATTGTGGTTGTCAATAATTCTTTGAACAATCGTTAGACCTAATCCCGTTCCACTGTCTTTTGATGTTAAGAAAGGATGAAAGATTGATCCTTGTAAATGGGTTGGAATTCCTTGTCCACTATCCTCTAAATAGATTCGGTAACATGATTCATCCACTTTAGAATAAATTGACATCTTTCCCTTCCCTCCTATTGCTTCAATACTGTTTCGAATTAAATTGTGAAACACTTGTTTCATTTGTTTTTCGTCCAGTAATAACCGTTCTTTGTGAAGGTCAATTGTAAATTCAATTTGCTCATTGTTTAGGGATTTTCGAATTAAGGGCAAAATATCATTTAGAACATCTTTCAGGAAGGTCTCTTTTAAAAGTGGTGCACTAGGTTTAGTTAAAAGAAGTAACTCTTCAATAATTGAATTAATTCGATCAAGTTCCTTTAATAACAAAGGCATATGAAACTGCTGTTTCTCTAGTTCTGATAATGATTGATTCATTAGTGTTAAAAATCCATCGATCACGGCTAATGGATTCCGAATTTCATGTGCAGCACCTGCTGCTAACTCTCCAGCGACAGCCAATTTCTCAGATTGATGAATTCTTTTTTCTAATTCTTCCGTTTCTGTTATATCGACAAAGTAAAAAATTCTTCCGATCATATCTCCACTTTGATTATTCAAAACAGATTGCGAAACTAACAATGAATATTCTTCATTTAAAGTATAAAAAGGAACTTTTACATTTTGAATAATTTGTTTTGAATTGAAGATTTCCCAAAATACACTATTTTCGATAGTGGAAGTTGATCTGTCATTTAATAATGTATTAGCAGCGTAGTTATAAGAAATATCATTATTTCTTTCATCTACTGTGATAATTCCGACAGGTACTGAATTGAGGATTTGTTCTCGAAAATTTTTATCATGTAAAATAGTATAAAACGAGTCTTTTAACCCCCTAGACATTTGATTGATAGAAGCGGTTAATTGTCCCAATTCGACTTGCTCACTAGCTCTAAGCGACAAACCATATTCTCCACTTGCAATTCGATCAACTTTTGATACCATACTTTCTAGAGGGCCTGTTAGACTAGCACTAATACGATACGCAGCAATAACAGACACGATAATAGCACCAATCGTTACGAAAAGTAGCAGCCAAAGAGATTTATTTATTATTAAAGAAAAATGATTGGAATGTTCTTTAAATGAATCATTCACCTTACTTTTAATGCCTTGTAACTTTCCACTAATTTCATACAGTTGTGGTAGATATTGTCCCCGTAAATAATTTTCTACTGCACTTTGATCTCCAAAAGAAATCAGACCCTGAACTTTATTTTGAATTTTAAAGTCTAATAAATCTATTTCTCTTTTTACAGATTCAATTGATTTAGGTACTGAACCATACTCCTCCTGTAATTTGGAATAAGATTCGGTTGCATATGAATCATATGACTCAATGAGTTTACAACACAGATCGTTTAACAGAAATTGCTCAACTATGTAGCTTTTAATAAATAGTTCTTCTTCCCAATGTGTAATCCACATTAATTCAGGGATCGTACTATGACTGATCTCTTTACTAACGTTGCTAATTTGATTAATTGATTGAATAAGTATCAATGAAAAGCAGCTTAATAAGAGGGTCGTCATGAGGAGGACTAGTAAAATTTTGCTGCGAAACGTTATTTTTTTCAGAATGGTTTTCATTAAATCCTCCTCAAACTACCTTAATTTACAATTCATTCCGATAAAATTTATCCTTTTCAAATTGAATATATTTCTTTTCTTTTTCTGTAAACATTGGTCCTAAAGGAGCAAGCTTATAAACACCGTCATGTTCTGTTAAGATGTTAGTGCCAGGTGTCAGTCCAGATTCACTAAAAAAGTCTCTCATAATTGACACATACGCTTGCGGGATATCATTGATAACGCTTGTTAAAACCAAATTTTCTGCAATATAAGATTGATCATCAAGATACCCAATAATATAGACATTATGTTTTTTTGCAAATTCAATCACATCTCGGTTAAATTCATTTCCTTTAGAATAGATTACATCCACACCTTCGTGAATGAGTTGTTCCATTATCTTAATAGCTTTAACTCCGTCATTTCTACTATCAACTACTTTATAATAAAACTCACTGTCTGGCTTATAGAATTGAAGTCCAATTTCGAACTGAGGATTTCTTTCTGCTTCAAAAGCATCAATTAATCCGACTTTGCTGCTTTCTGTTTTTAATGCTGCTGTTAAAGCAACAAAATATTCAATGTCACCTTGATCAAATGTATACACAGACTGGTTCGTGTGCTCTGAAGTTCCATGAATCGTTACAAAGTGAACAGTCGAATATTTAGGAGCAAGCTCCGTAAATACAGCGGAAAACTCACGTCCATGTCCAATGATAACTTTAGCCCCTTCTTCTATCGTGTTTATGATTGTTTCTTCCATGAGTTCAGCTGTATCAATTTCACTAAATAATAATACATGTACTGGAAATTGTTCTTCAATTTTCAACTGGCCCTTGTAAGCCAAACTCCCCCAACTTTGATCAGTAACTTTATCTGAAGTCATAATAGCAACGTAAGTCTTGTCCGTTTGCATATTTATCTTTTGGGAGTGAAATAAAAGTTCAATAACATTCAATACGACTATACTGATAAATATGATGGCAACAACCATTGTGACTAGTAAAATAATTCTTGCTTGATTTGATTGTTGTTGCATATGTAATTCCCCTTTTTAGATACTAGGTTAATATTACTGAAAAAAGTAAATACGGTCTACCAAAATTTTTCTTAGACAACATTATAGTGATATCTCGTACCAGTTAGACTTTCGTAGTAGCATTTCGAGGTTCCTTCGTTTTTTTTAACATTCTCAAATTATAAGACAAAAAACTCAAGAGGTCTGACACATATTGTCAGACCTCTTGAGTTCCTTTTACTTCTAATTATAATAATCACTTGAAAAGATTTATAACTTTTTTGATCACTTTTTTTTCGTAAGTATTAAGCTTTTTAGCTTCAATTGGCGAACCTTTACTAACTTTTTCATTTGATTCAAGAGAAACAATTTGCAAATAAAAAGGTTTTGTTTTCCGATCTCCACCTAAGTATCCTCTTAGAAAATTCATTTTAGCATAGGAGCCAGTAATCTTCCCGTTGTAATCCCATTCTATTTTATTGTCATAAGTCGTATCCATTTGTTCCTTTAAAGCTAAAGCTTCAGAAACAGCTTCTTGAGGTGTATTAAAAAAAGAATTCGTTCTTTTTAAACCTTGCTTCTTAAATCCATCCCCTGCTTTTGCTTGATAAATGATACTAGTCATATTGGTCATCCTTTCGTGTTGATCTCACGCCTTCTGCTTAGAGTTCTACACATCAGAAGACCAAAGGGTCAATGCCCTCCCTACAAGTATACCCTTTATTACCAGTTCTTACTACCTTTTATGGAAATTCGACAATAAAACAGAAAAAATTTATGATTATGGAACATAACGTTCATAAGTGTGAGATAATAAAAATAAATACTATATAGAAAGTAGGGCTTCGATGAAAAACAAAAATAAATTTAAACCCAATGAAAAAGTACTTCTGAAATCCACAGGAGAGACAGTAACAATTAACAAATTTAGCTACGTACCAAATATGAAAAGGTACTCTTACACTTGTGTAGAACACCCAAGTACGTTTTTCTTTGAAGAAGAAATCGAACAATTAGATAATTAATCAAGCTTCGAACTACCAACTCTTTGGAAATAGCACTTGCACTTTAACCTCACGACTGCTAAAATAAGAGTAATTATTTTTGTTCCGAATAAACTGATAGAAAAAAGACTTTAATAAGTGATTTTGTCTAGATGGGTTATGCATGGGCAAGGATAGTAATAATTTTGTGGATAATCCACGTTGGAGGCAATCTCATGACAGAAGGTAAAGTAAAATGGTTTAATGCAGAAAAAGGTTTCGGTTTTATTGAAGTTGAAGGTAATGACGACGTATTCGTACATTTCTCTGCAATTCAAGGAGACGGTTTTAAATCATTAGAAGAAGGCCAAACTGTAACTTTTGAAGTCGAACAAGGCGCTCGTGGACCTCAAGCTGCTAACGTTCAAAAATAGTATCGCTCAATAATGAAAAAGGCACCGAATTCGGTGCCTTTTTTTATGGTTTTAATCATATTAGCTCCCTTTAGTCTTATACTGCCTATAATTGCATTTATAAAACATATTACTAATAGCAATAGTGAGCTCAATAAAAAAGGAGCAAATCTCAAATATAGAAATAGAATGATCAAGGGCTATACCTCAATCACTCCGCAAGACTATACAGTTTCTCTCATTCGTTATTTAAACTCTAATGATTTACGTGTAACAATTGCTTTTTTAAGACCTAGCTACCTTTTCTTTGGGCTTTTTTTAGCACGTTCATCAGCCTGCTTCATACGATCCATTGCTTCTTTGTCCTCTGCGTCTGCTAATTCTTCTGAATATTCTACTTCGTCATATTGACCTTGCTGCTTATTTTTTTTAGCCATTATTCCTATCCCCCTATGTTAAATAATATACGTAGATAAGCTTCACCACTTATCTAGAATGTAGTATTAGCTTTTGTTGCTAGGATATGAATGGTAAAATTCAGCATCTATATTCTTACCTTTACATTAATTTCTCATAAGTGTATAGTTTAGCATTTTTTGGCCGGATAATTTTAGGACCAGTATAACTTCTTTTCATTAATTCTTTGTTCATGTATATCATTCTCCCACCATGACCCACAATTAAATCGTTTTTGTTCGATTCTAAAATCTGATCCAATATCCTGTTCTATTACATTGGAAGCGTCATATTACTCTAACCATTTCAAGAAATATTTTCTAATACCATTTTATTTGAGTAACCTCTTACACTTGGAAATGTCGAATTAATCTTACTTTCAACGTATTCATGCCTTTCAAACTTTAATAGCTCACTTCGATTTCACCACTATAAAAAGGAATAATTTGTTTTAAATAATAATCTTTCCCTTTAATATTTAAGCATTAAAGAGGAAATGAAAGCATTTTTATAATAAAGCTATGATAATACCTGATTATAGAGAGAAAAATACCTCATACACTGGCCTTGACTCATTTTTAACACGTACAACCAATTGAGGGAACTAAAAATTTCCGTTACGATATACTTCATTACAACAAAGACTTACAACAAGAGGAGGAGTAATAATGAAACGAATATTGGTAATGAGCCTCATCCTATTGCTATCCTTCATTACTGGATTTCTTTATTTTGAAAATAAAAAACTTCAAGTTACAATAAAACAATCAGAAAAATTAAATGCAGAACAAAAGAAAATTCTAGATATGAAGGAAATGCAATTGTATTATTCGAAGCATCCTGTATCAGCAGATCTTGCGCTAAATTACGAATCATGGGTGATATCTACCATGCTTGCAGAGCAACTAGTTGAAGATAGCGACGGGAAATTCAAAAGGGAATGGGGAATTTTTCTAGGTGAAATTGCACAACAACGTGATGTTGATCCATATATCGTATATGAATTATTGAGAATCGAAACTGGCGGTACATTTGATCCAAAAGTTATTGGACCGAAAACTCGATTTGGACATGCTTATGGAATGGCACAATTTATGAAAAACACAGCACCGTGGATAGCTGAAATGGCAGATTTACCGTACGAAGACAAATTATTATTTGACCCTATTTATTCAATTCAACTATCCGTTGAATATTTACGTTATTTGTATGATCAGTATGGAAATTGGGACCATACCTTAACAGCTTATCACCGTGGGGTTGGAGGTCTTCAAACTTACATTGATAATAACGGTCACTCTAAAAGTGCTTATGCAGTGGAAATACAAGAGAAAGCACAGGAATTTGACTTATTGACTTATTCTCCATAAGGAAAGAAGAAGGGTGATTTAAACTCCCTTTAAGCAAACCTGACCTTATTATAGTCAGGCATTTTTATTACTGTATTATTCATGCTTCAATTCTTCAATTAAGATGAAGGGGGTATTGAACTATACAAATAGAAGAAGCAGATGAAAAACGCTTAAGACAAATTAAAACTACTTAATGGCGAGCAACTAAACAGTCCCTTAGACGCTTGTCATTTTTTCTATTCTATAGTTTTTCCACGAAAAAAAACATTCAGTTCCTTTTTGCATCTTAATTATATTCGTGTTATTTTTTCTTACATAGTTTTTTCGCAATTCCCTTACCAATTTTCACATAATTAAAGACAATCTAGATTATTTCTTGTACGATGTATATATAACGTAACTTATCAAATTACATCAAAATGTATTATCTAAACATGTTATAACTTTCCAACATGATCTAGCTTAGTGAAAGGAATAGGAGTGAACATATGCAT
Source organism: Halalkalibacter lacteus (assembly GCF_036663595.1). Classification (NCBI taxonomy): domain Bacteria; kingdom Bacillati; phylum Bacillota; class Bacilli; order Caryophanales; family Bacillaceae; genus Halalkalibacter; species Halalkalibacter lacteus. Next base: position 119,678 of record NZ_JAWRVL010000012.1, on the reverse strand, counting down.
CTAACAAGTTATACAGATTACGCCCTTCGTACGCTCGTTTACTTAGGAACAAGACAAGGTCTTGCATTAGCAAAGATTAAAGATATAGCAAACATTTACAATATTTCAAATAACCATATGAGTAAGGTCGTTTATGAATTAGGACAGCTTGGCCTAATCAAAACGATACGAGGGAAAAATGGCGGAATTAAATTGGCATTGCCCCCAGAAGAAATTAACATAGGAGAGGTAGTTAGAAAAACAGAGAATTTGCATATTGTTGAATGTTTCGATCGTAATAACAATACCTGTATTATTAGTTCAGCTTGTAAGTTAAAATTTATACTTCATGAGGCACTCCAAACTTATTTAGGTGTTTTAGACAACTATACATTAGCAGATGTTGTTTCAAACCGTTTTGACTTGCTTGAGATTTTTAATTTCCATGAAAAAAATGCATAATGCAATTGCATTTTCGTAAAGATTAAAAAGCAATATCTGTTAAAACAGATATTGCTTTTTAATCTTTCCTTTTAATTTTTCACTCTGCTATTTATTTTATTTTGTTTAACGTTAAAGAAATCTCCATCTATTTTTTTTGTGCTATTTGTTTGGGGCTCTATCTGTTGATCAACCTTTTTTAATTTTGGGACATGCTTTGAACAATGCATGAATGCTTCTTCTATCTCAATAACAACCCATCGCTCTACTTTTATGCCATCCTGTTCTTTTATATTATTCACCATCTCTTTCGATAATTGCAGTGTTTCTAGTTCTTTGTTCTCGCATATATACGCCTTGCCATTAACATGCAAACCTACACAGCTTTCGAAAAAGTCGATAAACATCAAACCAATATGGGGATTTTCAGTAATATTCCCCATACTTGCCATTACTCCATTCCCTCGATATTCTGGATAAGCCAAAGTCGTCTCATCAATTACTCGAACAAATCCAGGATAGCCAGCTCGAAAAGATGAATCGCAATTCCCGCTAGAATCAGAGGTTGAAATAAATACCATCTCCTGCTCTGCAATAAATGATTCCATAGCAGAATTCAAATGGTTCAACATTTGATTATTATAAAAAGCAGCAGCCCTTCTGTGAGTACTGTATTTATCTTGAAGTATTTGCTCTCCTGTTTGTTTCGGCATCTATCCCAACTCCTATTCATAAAGAAATGGTAGAACAATCATCAATTCCAGTTTAACTGAATATCCCAAAGATATTAATGCGCTTGTCAGATTTCCTAACAAATAACCTTTTTATCTACACGCATAAAAAGTGATCACTTTGTAAATGATCACTACTTACGCAAATAAAATTCTTTAATGAACCAATAATAGTTATGTACTTTTCTCAATCAATAACGAAATCAACCTCTAAAGGCTCATCAGTTTCATTTTTATTATATTAAACAGACTCTTTAAGAATACGTTTGTTCAATTTAGAGTAAAGCTCTTTTCCCGTTTCGCTTTTTACTACCTTGCCATCAACCAATGTGAACGGACATTGTTTACATGTTTTACATTTCCCTAGACAACCTTTACGTTTAATTTTTAAATTCGGATAAGAAGATTTAAGCGATTTATAAGCTTTGTTTGTTTTGAAGTCATTTTTAGTACAAAAATAAACTTTTTCCATCTCCATCCACCTCTTCACCAATGATAATCATAATCATTTTCACTAATATCATATTAACAGATAATTGTTCTCATGCATAGTCTAACAATCAGAAAATTTCGCTTTTTATTCGTTATTATGAGCCTGTAGCTCTACAGAAAAAAACGAAGCTGTCATAAGGTTGTTAGTTAACCTCTTGTGACACCTTCGCAATCTTCACATCATTTTTTTATTAAGAAATTGCCGATACGTTTCATACAACTTTCTCCGATTCTTAGTTGACTGAAACTCAAGAAAGTGCAAATGATAGCTCTTATTCTCAAATAGTAAAACATTACTTTTATTTATAATAGCTGTTTGTTTTTCTTTCCTATAATTATAGTTAAGAACTTTAGACCAGTCATTTGTCCGTTTGCCAATATGATATTTTGATTGAGGCTTTTTCATGACGATGCCTTCAAGATTGTATTCTTTTACTACTTCAAAGTATGATTTTGCGTTCCCCTCAACCCATTGTGAAGACACAATCGTAACTGTGTCTGTCGGTATTACTAAATTTAAAAGGTCCTTTCGTTTGCGTAATGCAAATTGTGTAACTTTTCTTCCTTTATAATACAATATATCAAATGCAACATATTGAACTGGAACTCGAGTCATTGCCTTTTTTGACTTAAACCGTTCCAATAACAAGAGAAAATTAGGCTCGTTCTCAAAATCAGGGGAAATCAGCTCCCCATCTAAAATGATTCCTTTTGGGAGTGATGTCGAGCAAATTTCAGGAAATAAAAAGGTCACATCCTGGTTAAAACGGGTATATAACTTAGGTTTCCCATTCAAATTGCTGTAGACCAGTCTAATTCCATCTAATTTCAATTCAGTGATGACATTCGCATAATCCTCTGTTGGAGAATCTAGCTCTTGTAATAACATTGGAGAAATAAACATCTAAATCACCTCATGTACTATAGTACATATGAATCTCCTTGAAATCATTAGTGATCAATTGGAAGTTTATCTTGAAAATGTGAATGAACAAGACACATGCTTACAGGAAATAGTAGATCGGTACTAAAAGTAAACAAAACAATAATAGCATTCTTTCTTTTTTCTCCTATATTAGTAAGGCTTTCATCAGTATATTTTTATTGCCTATATTTGTTTTTCTCGTTCAATTGGGTAGTTTTCATGCGTTATCCAGTCACTCCAACTACCTGCGTATAGCTTCACATTAGAATAACCTGCCTTTTTTAAAGCAAGAACGTTAGGGCATGCTGAGACACCCGATCCACAGTAGACAATGATTTCTTTTGAATGAGGTACTCCTGAAAAATCGATTTTCAGTTGCTCGCTTTCTTTCCAGAGCCCTTCTTCTGTTAACACATCTTTCCAGAAATAATTAACAGCTCCTGGTATATGCCCTGCAATCGGATCAATTGGTTCTTCGAAACCGAGATACCTATTCGCTTCTCGTGAATCTATTACAAACGTGTCGACCTGATTCAATCTTTCCTTTACATGTCTAGCATCAACCCATTGCCACTCTTCGTTCACTTTTACAGAAAATAACTTAGGTGGCTTAACCGGAATGCTTTTCGTTACTTCATAACCTTCATTTAGCCATTTTGAATAACCTCCATCAAGAATAGCTACCTCTGAATGTCCAAGGTGTTTGAGCAACCACCAAAAGCGCGCTGCCACCATCCCTCCTTGGTCATCATAAACGACTACGTTTGTATCATTTCCGATTCCGATTTCCCCTAATTTTTTAGCTAATTCCCCTAAATTAGGTAATGGATGGCGTCCACCATGCTCACGAATAGAAGAAGATAAATCTTTTTCAAGGTCGACATAAATGGCTTCAGGTAAGTGTCCTTTTAAATAATCTTGGTAACCCGCTTCAGCATTAGCTAAATGAAAACGGACATCGATAACAACATAATCTTGTTCGCTCTTTTTTAACTCATTATGTATCCATTCAGCTTTGACGATATCATCCATTTGTAACACCTTCCCATCAAATGTTTTCTTATTAATTGTTTAACATGGAAGTGATCATTGCTCATTATTTTCAATTAGAGATAGATTTCACTTATTTCTTTTCACAATTTCGCCCTTTACCTCACTCATTATTTCAATTTTGGCTCCTTCATCGTAAACATTCCCCTCAATCTGTCCTCTAATTGATACGTGTGAAGAAGACTTCAAGATTAGGTCGCCACTAACTTTTGCAGTTAATTCAAGTTTAGCACCTGGCAAAACCGTTACTGTTCCATCAACACTCCCCATAATGATTGAATCTTGTTCAATAATAACCTCTCCAGATTGTTTACCAATTAATAATTTCACCATACTCCCCCTTGTAAACTAGTAATGGTATTGCTTTAGTTGTTTCGTTTTTAAAAATGATTAGAATCAATTGTACTCAAAAACATCATTATATATACGAATAATTCTTTCAAAAAGTTTCAGATATAGAACTATACTCATGCATGTATGAATCAGAACGAATAGTGAAAAAAATAGACAAGTTCTCCTCTCTATCGTGCATATAATAATGTAAGGCTTGTATGCTGAAAGGAGGGAACTCAATATGCTAATCGTTATTAGAAAAAGGTGGATTGTTCTAGCCATTGTATTAGTACTCATTGGTTTCAGCTGGTACGTTTTTAATTCAAGAGTTGCAACTGAAGCTGGAGGCATTCCATTAACTGAAGAAACACTTGATATTCACATGGTGACAAGTGAGTTTAAATCAAAAACAGAAGATGGTAGAGAAATTGAATCTTATCGTTGGGATCCAGGAACCATTTTTGTACCAAAAGACAAAAAGGTAAAGCTTCGTATGTATGGAGTGAATGGAGCAGAACATCCTTTTTTGATTGAAGGAACCGATATTCAAGGAACTGTACAAAAAGGGAAAGAAACGATCGTAGATTTGCACTTTACTGAAAAGGGTCTATATCGTCTCATTTGTACAGCTCATTCACATGTTGATCATCAAGGTCCAATGATTGCTTACATTGTGGTTGATTAGAGTAATATACAAAAGAAGAAGGTTAGATGCTTGCAACACCATCTAACCTTCTTCTTTTATACATATTTGCGGAAAGTTGATGTAACTCATTTTGCAGGAGCAAAGACTGATCTCTAACAACGACAGTCTCTGGTTCCATTCAAATAATACATTGCTGCTATTAATGAACTACTACTTAGATCAATTCTGTTTAGAGTCGTTATTAATTTGTAGCATATTCTCTCTATCACCCACCTTTTGCCCATTTCATTCACGATCGGCTGTCTTTCTACGTATGATGTTTTCGAGAAAGCAGAGGTGGTGAAAAAGTGAAAAATAGTAAAAACTTATCTATAATCATACTTGGAGTTGTTTCTCTTTTATTTGTTCTAACTTTATCTTTGTTTAGTCAAGCAAATACTACTGAACCTGTTACTGCTTCTACAAATGAGACAGAGGAGGAACAGACTACATCAGATCACAATAATTCATCACACAACAATAAAAAATCAGGTAATGGTAATGTAACCAATACTATTAATAATTCAATTAATGCTGAGGATGGGAACGTAGACAATACAGTTGAAAATAATATTGACTCTAGTAACGTAGATATAAATAACTCAGTTGAGAATCATATTAATTCTGAAAATGCTGATATCGATAACTCTATTGAGAATCACATTAACAGTGGGCATAACAATAATATCGATAATAGTATTACCAACGATGTTAATGTCAGTGTTGATGTTAATGTGACAAACTATATTACAAACCAAATATCTGGTGATGACAGAGAGAACGACGAAGAAACGGGTAACGACGAAAATGGAGAAAATGAGAACAGCAACGGCGAAGAAACTCTAGAAGCTGTATGGGGAGTCGATTCAGCAAGTGTAACAACAGAAGACTTGCTCGCTTGTGTTAGAAAAAATTTTGGTGATCCACAAGTATGGGGACGTTATCTTGACGATAAAGAAGGAGTTTCCTACGGTTTAACAACAGATGAGATAGAGTTACTACATTCAAATGACATCCAAATCCTTGTCATTTGGAACCATTTCACAGATGGTACTGGGTATAAAAATGGTCAAAACGAAGCAAATGCTGCTATTGAATCAGCAAGAGACCTTGGTATCCCTGAAGGCGTAGCGTTATTCGCTAATGTAGAACCAATATATCCTATTGACTCTGCCTTTATTCAAGGCTGGCATGACGTCGTCTCTGAATCAGAATACAACTCTGGAATATATGGAATTTTTGCCCCTAGTGAAGACTTGTATGTAGCTTTTGAAACTGCCGCAGAAGAAAATGCAAGTATTTTGGATGAAATGTACGTTTGGACAGCTGCTCCTAATGAAGACCTTTCTACAGAAGAAAATGCACCGGAATATAACCCTGTATATCCTGACGAAGCATTGATAGGCGGCTGGCAATATGGACTTGATGCAGAAACTTGTAACATTGATACAAATATTTTTGACAGAAACGTTCTAGATGTCTTGTGGTAATACGTAAAAGAGGGCGCTGCAACGGTGCGTAAAGTGTCACGCACCTTATAAATTATTGAGCAGACTCAGTTTTCTAAATATCAGAAGGGTTAAGCTCTTTAACATATTCTGACTCTGTCTCCATAGACTCAAGCCACATATTTACTAAATCAATTCCATTAATCAAGTCAATTCCTAACCCATCAGCATATGTTTTAGCTCTCTCACTAAAACCCGCTGTTGTTATAACATATCCTCCCACCGCTTTCCATTTCTTCATATTCGAATGAATAATCGCAATCGATTCAAAATCGAGATCATCTTTACGACAATGAACCTGCCCTAAATACAAACCTTCTACTCGACGGTTTTCAAAATCAATTCCATAATTACCCCTCGGTTTACTAATATATAGGTCGCCGCCATACTTATTTTCAATTAATTCTGCTACAAAGTGTTCAAATAATTCTGGATCTTCTCTTAAAAAATAAGAACTATATGTTATTTCATTTTTTGTATCTTCTTTTTTAAATCTCATATATAACCCCATTGCAAGGGTTTTCCGTAACTCCAGATCGCTTTCGATTTTATCAAGTAATGCATCCGTAAAATCTTCATGTTTGTGTTTCAGTCGAAACCAATTAACCATAGCAAGTAACGTAATCATGATCGCTATAATCGTTATAATTAGTTGTATATTCATACGAATAGAACACCTCCCTTTGCTCAGTTTGTACAAAAGGAGGCTACACCAAACTAGGAATAGCAAATATTCTGATCTGTCCAAAACCCCTTTTCATACCAACTTTCAAAAGTAATATCAAATGTGCGCGCTTCTTCGCTAATTGTGCAAAGCTCTTTCTATAAGTCTGTTTCATAATGCGTCCCTACTATATGATTGATTATTAGAATTTTTGCCCATTATAGTCCAATACTAACAGCATATGACCTATTCCATGTAGTAATGGAACTACTGGAGATCCCACCATTAGTTTAACAAGGTATTTTTTCCATTTATTATATTTTTACTGCAAACACAAAAAAATTTTCCACATTTTTTTAAAACTAAGGTATATTAAATTTATCGTACAAAACGATACATGATGCTTTTTAGAACGTAATTCGGAGGGATAATAATGTGCGGTTTCATTGGGGAATTGAGAAACAAAGGCATTGAAGCAATAGATTCACATACATGGGTTAAAGCGTTAGAAGCGATTCATCATCGCGGGCCCGATTCGACTGGACACTATATGGATGAATATGTTCAATTAGGTTTTAAAAGATTGAGCATTATTGATCTTGAACATGGAGATCAACCTCTTTCCTTGCAAAATAGATACCATATTGTTTTTAATGGAGAAATATATAACTATGTTGAACTAAGAAACGAATTACTAGCTGAAGGATTCGTTTTCAAGACTGATTCTGATACAGAAGTTTTGCTCGCCATGTACGCTTCTCGGGGGCAAGATTGTGTAAAAGATCTTCGTGGAATGTTTGCTTTTGCTATTTGGGATAAGGTAGAAGAAATACTTTTTGCAGCTAGAGATCCATTTGGGATTAAACCATTCTATTATAAAGAAGTAGCTGATCGACTTTTTTTCGCGTCTGAACAAAAAAGTATCCATTCATCTATTGTTCCTGAAGACATTTCTAGAGAGGCTTTACAGCATTATTTGACTTACCAGTATGTTCCTGAGCCTATGTGCTTATCAACTAAAGTGCAAAAGTTGTTACCTGGGCATTCTTTATTAAAAATGCCGAATCAAGAGCTACAGATTAACTGTTATTATCAGAAAACCTTTTCACCAACCAAAAAAAGCTTCGATGATTACACAACGAAAACAAGAGAGATATTAGAAGATTCCGTTGAAAAACACATGCGAAGTGATGTCCCAGTAGGAGCCTTCTTATCAAGTGGAATAGATTCTACTAGTATTGTTGCATTGGCAAGAAAACATAATCCAAACTTAAAAACGTTTACTGTTGGGTTCGAGAATGAAGGCTTTAGTGAAATTGATATTGCCAAGGACACTGCCGAGAAATTACAGGTTGAAAATATTCATAAGCTTATTACTCCAGAAGAATTTATAAAGGAATTACCTACTATTATCTGGCACATGGATGATCCAGTCGCCGATCCAGCAGCTGTCCCCCTTTATTTTGTTGCAAAAGAAGCAAGTAAACATGTGAAAGTAGTTCTTTCTGGTGAAGGAGCAGATGAACTATTTGGAGGATATAATATTTATCGGGAGCCTTTAGCATTAAACTGGTTTAATTATATGCCTGCTTCCGCTAAAGCGATTCTCCATAAAATGGCGCTTGGATTACCTGATGGTGTAAAAGGCAAAAGTTATTTGCTAAGAGGAACAACTCCATTGTCAGAACGATATATTGGAAACGCGAATATTTTAAACGAGATTGAAAAGAAACATTTACTTTCAACCTATGATGAAAATAACCCTTTCATCAATATTACGAGAAATTTATATGAAGAAGCGTCTTTGTTTGATGACTCTTCAAAAATGCAGTATATAGATCTTCATACATGGCTTCCTGGCGATATATTAGTCAAAGCCGATCGAATGACGATGGCTCATTCACTAGAGTTACGGGTGCCTTTTTTAGATACAGAAGTATTTAAAGTAGCAAGCGGCATTCCAACGTATGCTAAAATTGCACACGGTACAACAAAGTATGTTCTGAGAGAAGCAATGAAAGAAGTAATCCCTGCTTCTGTTTTACATCGTAAGAAACTAGGATTTCCTGTTCCTATCCGTCACTGGTTAAAGGACGAGCTTTATGACTGGGCACGAAATCTTATGGTTACTAGCGAAACTGATTATATCTTTAAAAAAGAAGAAACATTGAAATTGCTAGATGAGCACGTTCAAGGTAAGAAAGACAACAGCAGAAAAATTTGGGTTATTTTATGCTTTATGCTATGGCACTCATTATATGTGGAAAAAGCCGCTTTGCAGAATGATCCTATTAAAGACAAGCAGTTACAATTTAATTAGTTTAAGGTGCATATGAATTGTAGGAAATAGAAGGCAAACACGACTTTATGTGTTTGCCTTCTGCCTGTAGAAGAGCCTTCTTTTATGTATTTCACAAGTAGGTTCTTCTCTTCCTAGCAATTAATTATTGTACACTTTTTGTATACGTCATAACCTAGAGTGAAAATATGTGTATATGTTATCTGTTTCATTAATAATGCTCCTTCATCGATAGTCAAATCAGTCAAAGTTTTTATGTATCATTTTCCGTCTCGAAGTAGGAAAAGCTATTTGGCGTAAGAATACATGCTTCGCTTTCTCTACTGTTTATTTCCTCGTTTGTTTCTCCTCATTAGTATGTTAAATTAATATTACACTTGACGATATATATGTACGCTATTCAAGCGCAAAAACAGAGTATAGATCTCATACTCTGTTTTTGCTTGTATAAAACCTTTCCCCTATTTACCGACAATTTGATTAATTTCTTCTATTATCTGTTCTTGAATTTCTTCTACTTTTGAAAAATCCATTGCTTTTATATAGTATGCTTCTAGCATATCACGGAGCGCTTTCGCCTCTGCTAAATATGCGACGCCTTCTATCATTTTGTCTTTGTAAGGTTTGGTCGTTCTTTCAATGTCCTTTGCAAATTTTTCATCTGTCCCTCCTGCAATACATCGTGTGTACATATCGACTATTTCATCTGAATCACGATCAGGAAAATATTCGTGAGGAGCCGTACTATCAAAAATAGCAAAGTCTTTTTCGCGTACGATGACCATATCTAAACTATTTGGATCAAACCCGCAATGATACACTTCAACGTCAAAGCCCCGTGCTTCTCCTGCTGCGGCAATTTTCTTTAACATTGTCGATTTTCCAGAGCCAGCTCTTCCTTTAATAAAATACCGTTTGCCAATGTCCTCCGTTAAATTTTGAATAAAATCAACTGCCCCTTTTGGAGTAGCCGCTCCTAAGAAGCGATGCTTTATCTTAGGTTGCTTCTCTATCGTATCCTCACCATAAATATCTGTAATTAGCTCTTCAGTTAGCTTATTCGCTTCTGAAAAATCCATATTAGAAATATAAATATCTTCAATATCATCATGAGCTTTCAGTGCTGTTGCGAATGTGTCATACGCTTTTTGGTACGTTTGTGAGATAGTCTTATTTAATTGGAGGATCTCTTCTTTATTTGTAGCGAGTTTCTTCGAGTCCCATGCAACTCCTAAATTCACATACTCCTCGATTACACCAGGTGCTTTCGGTTCAATAATATGAGGAGCCGTACCATCGACGACTCCGACTTGAAACTCCGGGATGATCACACCATCAATTGAATTGTTATCTGAAGAGCAGTGCAAATATTCAATATCTAGCCCTTTGCTTACAATTTCTTCGCCAACCGCTTTCATTAACGATGATTTTCCAGTTCCTGGTCCTCCTTTTAAAATAAACAGGCGATTTAAATCTTCTAATGCAGAATCATACAAACTGTAAAATCCCTTTGCTGTGTTCCCCCCTGCATAAAAGTTTAATACCTTTCCGCTCATCCAATCACCCTTCCTCTTTTACCTCAACATATGTAGATATTCTCACAAGGGTGATTGCCTAGGTTTGTCAAATTTAAAGGTATTTGTGAAATGAAATTGTAAATATACTTTTTATCGGAATTTGAACAACATTAACGTTCGGTGTATACCTTCCATTTAAGCAGTTTGTTAGAAATGATGAATTAGAAAAAGAATCCTACTTGATAAAAGTAGGATTCTTTAAATGGTTCATATAGACTTAGAGCTCGCAACTATCATTCAGCAATGTCAAACTCAAGATGTAAGAGAGGTCCATATACCTGTCTTCTTCCTTACCCTACAAGTCTATCTTCACTACTTTCTCTAATGAAATCTATTGAAATTTCATTAAAATATTCATGCTTTTCAATGTTACATACATGTCCACTCTCTTCTACTACAACTAATGTACCAGGGAATGTGTGATTGATTTCTTTTTTTATTTGTGGAAGAAACATATAATCGTGTTCTCCCATAATACATAGTGTTGGAATATCTAAATCACCATTTCGGATTTCTTGATGATTAGCATCAACATCTTCTGTAACCCGAAACCATTTCATAAACTCCATTTGATTCATCTTTTTAGCTTCTCTTCCAAACAATTTTCTTGATTCTTCATGTCGTTTTCTCGGCATCATAATCCAAGCAAATAAATGATATAACCACATGAAAGGAATTCTTTTTTTTACCAAATTGCCAGCAGAAATTAAGAACTTAGAACGAAGATTAAACCCTATTATTAGACCACCTAGTATCATGGACTGTACTTTTTTAGGTGAATGATATGCTACATTTCTAATCACAATGCTTCCTAACGAAATGCCCATAAAATGCGCCTTTTGAATATCGAGATGTTCCATCACCTCTACTACGTCTTGACTTGCCTTTGCAAATGTATACATTTCATCCTCAGTTTTTTTATTAGCTGATTTTCCATGACCTCTCAATTCAATTAATAACAAATTGAAATGTTTTCTCAAATCTTTTATTTGTTTAAACCAAATCGTTGAACTTCCACCTAATCCATGAACCAAAACAACCCATTCATGTTTAGGTGATATCTTATAAGTTTTGTAATATAACATGAATTCTCCTTTTATAAAGGGTGATATTTATAATAGAATAGGTTGTTTTTCTTCCTTCTTGTATCCATAGATAATCGTCGTTAACATTTCCTTATCCATCTTTAAAACCTTGTTATTTGTGTCCTTAAGCAGCTTTCGTGTATTTGTTATTTTAAAATCAATATCGCGATTTACATAAATCGTAAAGTTCGATATAAATTCATTTAAAATTGCTTCTTCTTTTGTTAATGTCGTATTTTCCTTTGTATTAAATTGAATGTGTGGGAAATCTAGCAGCTCCTCAATAATTTTGAGCCCTTCATGGTTTACTGGTGGATTAGGGTTTGTAATATGGTAGATTGTCTTATTTTTTGCACTCTTTAATCCTTCCATAAGAACATGACAAACGTAATCTACTGGTACTAAATTTTGAGTGCCTAATTGATTCCCTATAATACTAAATTTCTTATCACTATAATCACCTAATCTAGCTATTCTTTTTTTAAATATCTCAAGGCCTTTGATAAACCCATATAATCCAAAGGCAGAGTCCGTTTCGCCTGTTTCAGAATTACCTACAATAATTGATGGCCTAAAAATGGAAACTTTCATACTATCACTATAGGACATAACTAAATGCTCAGCCCTGCATTTCGTTTCTTCATATGGATTATTAAATTCTTGGTCAACTTCATGCAAAGATTCTACGGCAACATTTTTCTTCCCTAACGTATAGGCAGTACTAATATAATGATAGGATTTCACTCCGGTATTTTTTGCGAATTCTAACGTATGTTTTGTTCCCATTTCATTAATTTTGTATAATTGATCTGCCATTTTAAAATCAAACGATAGCAATGCTGCTATATGAAAAAAGGCATCTATCGTTCCGTTAAGTTTCCTTTGATCTTCTTTAGAGATTCCTAATTGATAGTCAGAAAGATCCCCTTCAATGATCTCAATTTGTGAGTGTTGATGTAGTGGGATTTTGCTTAATAAAGCATTACCCTTTTTTGGTGACCGTACTAATACAAATACTCGGTAATTCGAATCTACTAGTTGCTGGATAAATTGGGTTCCTAAGAAGCCTGTTCCACCAGTTATAAATATATTCATATAGTTCCCCTTTCATTATCCGTTTTAAGAAGTTCAATACCATTATACACAACTTATCTGCATACCCTTGTTAATAATCCTTCAATTGTGTGAAGTTTCGTTATATTTATACATAAAGATGTTTTATACTATATTTTAGTGAACGGTATCATTTCTTGGCTGATGTACTGTCTCTGGAACAAAAAAGAGAAACCTCCAATTATTGCGGCTTCTCTACTTGGTTCATTCAGTTTTTCTGATTTTCTAATTGTGTCTGCACTGTAACAAACTGATACCCCTTGCCCCTGCAATTCATCAATTATCATCGGAAACGCTTCAACTTCTTTGCCGACGACAAAGAAGTTTGCTGGCACGGCTTTCTCTTTCAATATTTCTAATTTGTGGAGTGTAGTAATCATCAGGACCATCGTCAAATGTTAATGCAACTTGTTTCTTGTTAGCTTTTCCAAATTCAGGAGGAATATTTAAGGTGCCGGTATGTCTTTTTGCTGTACATTTTATATTGTAGAGAACTTGAATCCCTTTTCTTTAACCTTTTTAATTAGTGTTGGCAAGGCACAAAGCGTTTGTTCAAGTTCATGAAGAAGGACAATCGATCCTTCTTGAACACGACTCGTAACATTCTCCATTATTTGGTTAGGAGCGTGTTTTAACTCCCAATCAAACGAGGAAATTTCCCACATAACCATTTCTACTTGCAAATTTGATGCAACTGCTATTGTATCTTTGTTGTATTGTCCAAATGGTGGTCGAAAATAGCGAACTTGTTGTCCAGTAATGTCTTCAATTATGCTTTTACTCGTTTGGATCTCTTTCATTTGTTGACTGAAGTCTAACTTAACAAGGTTCGGATGACTATTGGAATGTGTCCCTATTATATGCCCATCCTCTAACACTCGTTTCCATGGTCTCTTATGATGAAGCAAACGTGATTGCCAAAAAAAGACTGCCGGCACCTCATCTCTTGCTAAAACATCGAGAAAACGGTCTAAATATTTGCTCGGACCATCATCAAATGTCAGGATGATCCCTTTTTCATTACGCTGTTTCACATTCGTCAGAACACTTTTCTCCTTTGAGTTGTACACAACTTCATGGCTAACAATTCATGGACTTTTACGCATTAGCGATACCACCTTCATATTTGTCTTATGGCGTTTCACTAACAAATCAATAGCTTACAGTCTTTTTCTTCTTCCACATTCTAAGTAATGCCTTAACTTGCCCTTTGTTTCACTCTATTTTCCCTTTGATCGTTTTATTCCATGTCTTCCTTGCCTCTCACTCACACTTTATACATATAAGCTATACAGTCAAGCTTTTTTACCTCTGCTTTGCTTCACACTCACCTAACACCGTTTCCACAAAATGTATGTTGAATACCGAACGTACTTTCGCATATAATAGCATTACAAACATTCGTTCTTATTTGGAGGGTGAAGTTCAATGAAAACAATCTTCCTTATCGATATGCAATCTTTTTATGCTTCAATCGAAAAAGCAAGATACCCTCATTTACAACATAAACCGCTTGTTGTATCTGGAGATCCCAAACGGCGATCAGGTGTCATTTTAGCTGCCTGTCCTCTTGCGAAAAAAAGTGGTATTAAAAATGGAGAGCGATTATGGGAAGCCGAGCAGAAGTGCCTTGATTTAGTTGTCGTTCCTCCTAAAATGCAAGACTATATAACGATTTCCGTTGAGATTACCAATATTTTAGAAGAGTATACCGACTTAGTCGAACCTTATTCAATTGACGAACAATTCATCGATGTGACAGGTAGTCAAATGTTATTTGGCCCGCCACTCGAAATAGCTCAAAAGATTCAACAACAAATTTGGACGAAAACAAAAGTTCGAGCAAGGATTGGGATTGGAGAAAATAAAGTTTTAGCGAAGATGGCTTGTGACAACTTTTCTAAGAAAAACAAATCAGGAATCTTTTGGTTAAAAAAAGATGAACTTGAACAAACATTATGGCTACTCCCTGTTGAGAAAATGTTTGGAGTTGGCGGAAGAATGGCTAGCCACTTGCGGAATATGGGAATTCGTACAATTGGACAGTTAGCAACGGTTCCCCTTAAACGTCTAAAAGATCAATGGGGTATTAACGGCCATGTTCTCTGGATGACCGCAAATGGTGAGGATTCATCGCCGGTCACGACCTCTTCTCACGACGCCCAAAAAGCGATCGGACACGGGATGACTCTTCCTCGTGATTACATAGGACTTGCTGAAATTCGTGTCGTCCTTCTTGAGCTATGTGAAGAAGTTTGTATGAGAGCGCGAAAATCCAAGGTAATGGGGCAAACAGTAACCGTTAGTGTTAGCGGTGCAAGCTATGAATTCAAGACTGGTTTCCATCGTCAAGCGACATTATATGAACCGACCAACTACGTTATGGATGTTTTTCGCTTGGCTGAAAGGCTCTTTCTGCAATTTTGGGATCAAACTCCAATTAGAAAACTTAGTGTTAGCCTCACAAAACTATGTCATGACAATGAACTGCAGCTTAGTTTATTTGATACAGCTCGAGATAAAAAAGCAGAACTTGGTTATGTAATGGATGGCATTAGAGAAAGGTATGGGACAACTGCGCTTATTCGAGCTTCCTCTTTAACAAAGGCAGGTCAAGCCTTTGAACGCGCACAAAAGATAGGAGGACATTATAAATGAGTAACCATTTAAAGCGTGGAAATCTCCTTTGGGAAAGTAGCAGAATGTTTTTGCCTGAGCACAAAGAAGCACTGCTACATAGGAAACAGCAATTAAAACTGGTAGAGAAGCCACAATTGGATGAACAGGAACTAGCAGAAATCGGCATAGTCGTGCTGGATGCACTTAGGCATGAGCTGAATGTGCATGTAACCTATTGGGAAGACGGATGTCTACACGACCTTGTTGGCACTGTCGATAAATTTGATTCGTCATCAAAAAAAATCAAATTAAAAACCGGCCAAGAAGGTAGCTATATTGCGGTTGATTGCTTAAAATCAGTAGTAAGACTATAAGTTTGAGTTCATCAATAACGGCACTTACTCATTCGAACTTGGAACAAACGCCTTGTGCAAATGGCCGAGCAACAATTAGGCGGTTCACCATTCTAAGAATCACTTAATCCACATATGCTTTTTCTTTTTATATCACTCCTCTTAAAAATTAAAGCTACATAATAAAAGCGATCATGGAAATAATTACATTAATACAAACCATACTTGGGGGATCAAATGAACGAAGCACTTGTAGTAATCGTGAGGGCAATTATGACATTTTTCACCCTCCTTATCTATGCTCGGTTAATTGGAAAACAACAAATTGGAAATCTTACCATGTTTGACTATATCAATGGCATTACGATTGGTTCCATTGCTGGAACGATGGCAACGGATGTTTCTTCCAAAGCATTAACTCATTGGATTGCCCTAACTGTTTTCATCGCTTTCACTTTGATCCTACAATATATTAATATAAAATATCGTTATTTATCAAAGGTCATTGATGGAGAACCCGTTACCGTTATTGAAGATGGGAAAATATTAGAAAACAACTTAAAGAAAACACGCGTTACAAGAGATGAATTAATGGTTCAAATGCGAAGTAAAAACGTCTTTGATCCAACTGAAGTAGAGGTTGCATTATTAGAACCAGACGGAACGTTATCAGTTCTACGAAAAAATGAATTTCAATTCGTGCAGAAAAAAGATTTACATATCCCCGTTACCCGAGCCAAATTAACAACGGAAATTATCGTAGACGGAGTGATCTTACAACAAAATATTCAACAACGCGGCAAAGATCTTGCTTGGGTACAAGCACAACTTAAAAAGAAAGGTTTTGATAATTTAGAAGGAGTCTCCTATGCTGCTATCTTACCAAATGATTCACTTTATATAGATCTAGTTGAAGATCACGTCTCAAATACCAATGATATAAGTGATTATGAAGGTCCATACTAACGAATTCCACTTTAACGAAGGAACGTGAATCCGATTTGAGAAAACTACTCTTTTATGCAATACCTATTCTGTTCATCATGATGACTTTTGGCTTAATGATTAGTGGTAGTTGGCTAAAAGAACCTATGAGGGAAGATGACCAGTTAGAAAAATTCATTCAAAACATTGAATCTCATGTGGAAAATAATCATTGGCACGAGGCAAAACGTGAACATGCAAATGCCAAAACAGCGTGGAATATTGTATCGAAGCGAATCCAGTACAGTGTTGAAAGAGAAACCATGTATGAAATTAGCGGCCTCCTCTCTCGAATTGAAGGTTCCATTGAAGGACAGGACAAAAACAGTGCCTTAGTAGAAATCTATTATTTTTATGAGCTCTGGGCTAACTTTAGTTAACGTTAGCCTTTTTAATTAGCATTTCATATCTGACTAATTGGAACTTCATCTTCTGCTATTATAAAATCGTCTTCACGATTTGGCTCTCCTTTCATCTGTTTTGCGATTTTCTTACGTTGCGAGTATAATAGCACGAAAATGTGCTAGCAAGATGTCAAGGTTCGAGCCTACATATTGATTCTTTTCTTCCCTTTTGGTTTACTGTAGAGAGTACATATGAGAAATGAGGGTTCACCATGAACAGAAATCAAGCAGATTATTGGATTCAACATCTGAATTTAGAGGCTCATCCAGAAGGGGGTTTTTTCAAGCGGTCATTTAGATCGGGCGAGGAAATTCCAAGCAAAGCAAGAATGCTATATACAAGTATTTACTTTTTACTACGATCCGATGATGTTTCACACTTCCATCGTTTACAGTCAGATGAACTATGGTACTTTCACGCAGGTAGTTCGCTATCGGTTCACATGATTCATGAAAATGGAGAGTATGAAGAAGCACGTCTCGGCTTAAATCTTGATAAAGGGGAAGTTCCACAAGTATTAGTACCTAAAAACGCTATTTTCGG
This sequence comes from Halalkalibacter lacteus, assembly GCF_036663595.1. NCBI lineage: Bacteria > Bacillati > Bacillota > Bacilli > Caryophanales > Bacillaceae > Halalkalibacter > Halalkalibacter lacteus. The sequence goes on along the minus strand of NZ_JAWRVL010000012.1, from coordinate 101,892 downwards.
TTCTTCTTTATCTGAGCAAGGATCGTTTTCGCTTGTTGGATGTATGGTATCTCCAGGCTTTGAATATGAAGATTTTGAACTATTTACACAGAATGAACTTCTCAAAGACTATCCTCAGCATGAAGAAATCATCAAGAAATTAGCCTATGAGACATTACCACATATCGATTAACCATGCAGGTAATAATAGCACTTTAAAAACAAACTAATTACAGAGCAATGGGTACTGTTTCTACTGCCTGCTATAGATTTCATTTAGTGATAGCCGTCATCCCATTGCTCTTAACCTAATTCAAAACGAAAAGAACATCAACTTTGATCAAGTACAGTTGATTGTTTTGATTTGAGACTCACCCATAGTCGTTCATCTTTCCAGTTAATCGAAACAGGAAGTTGAAACGTCTCTTCTAAATTCGTTTCGGTTAACGTTGAATGTTTATCTCCTTTGGCAACAATTGTTCCACTGTTTAGTAAAAGAGCATGTGAAATCGCAGGCACAACCTCTTCAATGTGATGGGTTACATACAGAAGTGTCGGCCCCTCTTTGGTTGTGGCTAAATATTGAATCGTCTCTAACAGTTGCTCTCTTGAATACAAATCCAATCCATTACAAGGCTCATCTAAAATAAGCAATCTCGGTGATGCCATTAATGCTCTAGCGATGATCACTCTTCTTTTTTGTCCTTGTGAAAGTGTAGTAAAACGTTGATCTGCCAACGTGTCAATTTTCAACTGGCCCAACAATTGTTTTGCACGCTGAGTATCAGCTTCTGTGATTTCTTCATACAATCCGATTGATGCATGCTTCCCACTTAAGACGACCTCAAGCGCTGTGTCTCGTCCTCTTGTGGCATACCGTTCATCAACAGAGGAACTAACCCACCCAATCGATTTACGAAGTTCAGGAATGTTTGTCTGACCAAACTTCTGACCTAGTACATGAACTTCCCCAATAGACGCCCACTGATAACCTGTAAGCAAATTTAATATCGACGTTTTTCCAGATCCATTCAACCCTAAAATGACCCAATGTTCATGACGTTCCACATCCCACGTAATATTATGTAAGATCGCATTTCCATCTCTTTTCCATGTTACATTTTTTAAAGATACAACTTTTTCGGTCATCGTTCTCCTCCTACATAACTCCTTAATATAATGTACAGATTCGACTTAAACAGTCATTTTCCCCCTTTGAATTTTTCATTTGAAGCAAATGAAAATTCAAGCTCAGAAAAAATCAGACAACTAAAACTTTTACCACAATTTACAAATCAGCTATTTTCGATTACTATTTTTAAGTGTAGACTTTACTAGAATGGTGGGAAAAGGATGTTTAAGAATATATGTGTGTTTTGCGGCTCAAGCTTCGGCAATGATGCAAGCTATACGAAAGAGGTTCACAAATTTGCTCAAGCACTCGTAACAAATAAGATCAATCTCATTTATGGTGGTGGCAATGCTGGTTTAATGGGAGAACTTGCTCGCTATGTACTTGAGCGAAATGGGGAAGTTGTTGGCGTTATTCCAAAAAAAATCCATGAAAATGTTCAACATATTGAGCTAACTGATCTCATTATTGTTGATGATATGCATCAACGAAAAGCAAAAATGTATGAATTAGCAGATGGATTTATTGCCCTTCCAGGAGGAATTGGAACGATAGAAGAACTAGCAGAAGCTCTCACATGGCAACAAATCGGCTATCATCATAAGCCGATTGGTATTTTAAATCCAAATGGTTTTTATGATAAATTGATATCCCTTTTAAAACATATGGCAACAGAAGGCTTTCTAAAAGCAGAGTTCTTGGAACACCTTATTATCTCTGACTGTCCAGATGAACTCCTGACGAAAATGGAGCAATTTACACCACGATTTTTGAGTAAATGGGATTAAAGGGGAAATATGACTATAATTGAAGAGAGTCTCACATGGCATTATCGCCTTCGAGACTCCCTTTCTTTAATCTATATTGATTTCTTCTAATATTGGTTCTTTAACAGGCTTAGGACCATTCCGTACATCCTGTAAATCAAAATACGCTTCAAGCGCTTTTTTCGAAATTTCTTGTGCAACTCCCGCTCTACCACCCCTGCTATCTAGTTTAAGATCTGGGACAACAACCGCAAAAGCAATTTCAGGATTGTTAAACGGTGCATAACCAACAAAAGTTTGCGTATTTCCTTCTACTGAACGGCGATTAGCGCCTTCCCCAACCGTTACACTCACCTGAGCCGTTCCTGTTTTCCCAGCTGGTTGATAAGGTGAATTCGCAAACATTCCACGCGCTGTTCCACGTGTCATGACATCGCGGAGTCCTTGTTGGACACGGCTAATATGATTATGACTCATATCAACTCGATTTAAAACTTTCGGTTCGAATTTTTGAATAATTGCCCCTTGTTCATCTTGTTTTGTTGATGGATCTCTCACTTCACGCACTATACGCGGCTCCATCCGGTAGCCATCATTCGCTATAGTAGCAATATACTGCGCTAGTTGGAGGGGCGTATAGTTATCATACTGTCCAATCATTAAATCAAGTAAATTCCCCCCAATTTCACTGCCACCAATAAGTCCTGAAGAATAAGAAGGTAAATCAATTCCGGTTTCTGCCCCTAAACCAAACTGGCTAAAGTAATATCTAACATCATTATATGCATTCCCAATTGTACCTCCTGGACCGGTTGTCCAACCGCACCCACTTGTATTCGGTGGCGAGTAATAACAATTAGCCATTCTCATACCAATTTCAAACATATAGACGTTCGATGATTGCTCTAAGGCACGGCGATCATCGATCCAACCGAACCCACTTGTATTCCAAGACCTTTTTACTTGTCCATTTGGAAAATGAATCGCACGATCATTAAAACTCGTTCCCGGCTGCGCAACACCTACATGAAAACCTGTTAAAACAGAAGCTGCTTTTACTGATGACCCCATTTCAAAAATGTTATTAACGTTCCCGATATGATCAGGTCGAAGTTCACCTTCGCCAGTAAACCCAGCCATCGCCAAAATATCGCCCGTACGTGGGTCCATCAACACCGCATAAGCAGATCGATCCTTAACATATGAATACCCTGTTTTGCCAACTTCAGATTCGACAATGCCCTCAAGCTTTTGTTGAAGCTCCATATCAATCGTTAACACAAGATCATTTCCGCGTTGTCCTTGTCGTTCATTAACTGAGCGATCAATGGTCCGACTTCCGTGTCTCTCAGTAATGCTCTCAATAACTGCTTTCTGACCTCGTAACACTTCCTCATACTGCGCTTCTAAAAAACTTGTTCCTACTAGATCGGAACGATCATACCCTCTTGATATATAGTAGTCGAGCTTTTCACGTGGAATTGTACTAGTAGATCCAAAAAAGCTACGAAATGCATCTCCAAATGGATAAGAACGGCTAGAATCCCTTAAAATATCAATTCCTGGCAGGCGGTCTAAATTCTCACTTATTACATGCGCCTCTTCAAGTGTAATTCGCTGTTTAATTCTTTGCGGAGAGTTTGCATACCCTCTTGCCATCTCGCGGAAAATTGCTAAAACACGAAGATCCTCTTCTGAAATGGAGTCAATTTGATCTTGAGAAATTGATTCAACTTCCAATTTGTATTCAGCTGAAACGCTCTCAAGATCTCTTCTCTCTTCTCTACTAACAAGATCATATCTTTCTTCTTCTGACATCGTAATCAAAATAAAATCACGTATATCTCGTTCGATTACCCGGTCCGTATCGATATCAATTAATGGTTCTAAATCCCTCGCAATCTCAAGCATAGTCTCAGCTTTTGTCGTACGAGCTGGATTCGTATAAGTTAAAGATAACTCCAATTGATTATCAACTACAACATTCCCAAACCGATCATACATAACTCCTCTTGGAGCATCAATGCGAGCCGTTGAATTCGTTGTAGAAGCGAGTTCGCTCACAAAACTTTCCCCCTCAACAATTTGCACAAAACCTAACCGAAGAATCAAACCAGAAAACAATAGAAATACAATAAAAAAGAGTACATTTAAACGAAACGTTAAGTGATTCTTTTTCTTTTGCTTGTTCTTATTTTTCATAAACCCACACACCTTTTTCAAAACTACCTACTTAGTCGTAGTCAACTACGTTTAATCATGAATATAACTGCGATGCTCCATACTCCAAATAAAATCCCCATATAATCCCTAATAACTGCAATGTCACACTTTTACCAATTTAGTACTACATTAACAAAACATATGGAATAAAATACCGAAACTATGTATCATGCAGACTATTTTAACATAACACCCCATTAATTTTTAGGATATTTTGTAAGTTTTTTTTAGATAACAGCATTTGCTTCATATATATAGAGAGTCGACTAGTTCAAAAGTGTGGTTTGAGCAATACACTAACAATCAAATACTCCAGAAAAACATAAGACTTACACCTTAGATAACCAATCTTCTAATTTAAAATGCCATGCAATGTAGAGTTCATTCTCCAATTTTAAGCACGAAAAATTTTAATCTAGACTTAGTGTTTGTGAAAAGTTTTACCCATTTCAAAACTGGACCTTCTAAGAATCCAGCGCTAAAAGGCGGTTTAAAAATAACTAAAAAACAAGATACTTGTAAATAAATTGGAAAATGATAAAAACAAAAAAGTTGACTCAGTTTGAGCCAACTTTAATCTAAAAAACGTTTTCTCACCACAGGAGGCGGAATCGTACAAATCTCTTTTTTTCCGAACCATTTATAACGATTTTTAGCGACTACATCATAGATGAAATCTCTTATTGAACTCGGTACAATTCGAAAAAATGATAAGAGTTTCCATGGGGCTCTCAGCTTCTGGCATATGCGTAAAACAGCTGCAGATTTTACATAATATGAATCTCCATCAATTAAAACCAAGCTATTTGTATCCTCAGGAATATTGTATTTATTGATCAGTTCTTTTCCGGTTTTGCTTTGTAATGATGCAAAAGCGAACGTACAAGTAGAATCTCGTTTAATAATGAATTGCACACTACCATGACAGAAATGACAAAGCCCATCAAATAAAATAATCTGATCCATCCATGGTTCACCTGCTCTCTTCATGCAATCATAGAAGAAAAGAAGTGAGTTGTAAATAACTAGCGCAGCCATTTCCGCTTATTCGAGGATCTTTTTAAGGTCGTTTTTGACTTTTTCAATGCCCTCGTAATAACCATACCTTTCTTTCGCTCAATCTTTACCTGCTAAACTCTCTCTCATTTCCTCTACCGTTTCTACTTCAAACCCTAAATCAACTAGCATTTTATGATCTTCTGTTTCCTCTTGTCCTGCTGTCGTTAAGTAGTCTCCAACAAATATAGAATTGGCAGCATATAATCCAAGTGGTTGTAGTGAGCGGAGATTGACTTCGCGTCCACCAGAGATTCGAATTTCTTTAGTAGGATTAATAAACCGGAACAAGGCTAACACTTTTAAACAGTATAGTGGAGTCAATTCATTAACCCCTTCTAAAGGTGTTCCATCAATTGCATGAAGAAAATTAACCGGGATGGAATCAGCATCGAGCGCGTTTAAACTTCGTGCCATTGCAACGACATCTTGCTTCGTTTCTTTCATCCCAACAATCACACCGGAACAAGGAGACATCCCCGCATTCTTTGCAGCTTCAACCGTATTTACGCGATCATCATACGTATGTGAGGTAGTAATGTTTGAATGATTGCTTGCTGACGTATTAATATTATGATTGTAACGGTCAACCCCTGCTTCTTTTAACCTTGTCGCTTGATCAGGCTTAAGTAATCCAAGACAAGCACAAACCTTCAATCCATACGTGTCTTTAATTTCCTTAACCGCATCAACTACTTGATCGACTTCCTTGTTAGATGGACCTCTACCACTAGCAACGATACAGTACGTTCCTATATTTAAATCATGTGCTCGCTTTGCCCCTTCTAAAAGCGTCTCTTTATTCACCATTCTATAGGCAGAAATCGGCGCTTCAGAAATAGCAGATTGGGAACAATACCCACAATTTTCAGGACAAAGACCCGATTTTGCATTCATAATCATATTTAATTTTACTTTTTTTCCATAATGCCGCTTTCGAATTTGAAATGCCGCATGCATAAGTACCAACATTTCATCTTCAGGACACTCTAAGATCGAAAGCGCCTCCGCATCTGTTACTTCTTCTCCTTTTAATACTCGATTGGCAAGTTCTGTCCATTCATTCATTTTCATACCCCCATTTTTGCTAGTATCCTGTTTATATCAACATGTTCCTTCACCATATTTGCCACATCTTCGCTCGTGACTTCACGAATAAAAGGTGTGATGCCTAATACGGGTACTTCACATAGCTCTTCAATTAGTTTGGGATTTGTTTTTTCAGCAAGACTTGGACTATCGCTCATTCCATTAATGACAATTCCTAAAATGTCGAGGCCTAAACTTTTTGCATATTGAATTGTTAGAAAGGTATGATTTACTGTTCCCAAATCGGGCCTTGTGACGATCACAATTGGTAACTCTAAAGCTGTAATTAAATGACTGACTAAGAAATTTTCACCAAGTGGAACGGAGATGCCACCTGCCCCTTCTACAATAAAAAAATCGTGCCTATCTCTTATTTTCTCCCAGTAATCTAGTACCTCTGCAATGCGAACTCGTGTCCCCTCTATTTGTTGGGCAACATACGGAGCTACTGGCTCCTTATACTGAAAAGGGCTAATTTCTTCCTTTGATAGAGGAGTACATGACATTCTCTTTAGTATAGATGTATCACTTTCTGGGTCTTGCCTAGAAATTCCACTGATCATCGGCTTAAATACTCCAATATCAATCTCAAGATCTTTTAATACTGCTGCAAGTCCACCCGATATGATGGTCTTTCCTACATCTGTGTCTGTTCCTGTTACAAAAATCCCCTTCATATAATTAGATTCAACTCTCTCCCTATCAAACTAAATGACTCTACTAAATAATCTATTTCTGACGATGAATGTTCAGAGGTAACCGTAAGTCTTATTCGGCTTTCTCCTACCGCGATGGTTGGTGGACGAATAGCCGGTGCGTATATTCCTTTTTCTTGTAGTTTCTCAGCAAACAGAACAGCTTTTCTTGTATCACCAATGATGACAGGAATGATCGGAGTATCATCTCCTTTTATCGTATAACCCATTTCTTTAAGACAACTTCTCAACCGTTTTATATTTAAAACTAAACAATGACGTTTTTCTCTACTCCCCTCAATAATCTCGAAACCAACATACGAAGCTGCACAAATTGAGGGAGCAATCGCTGTTTGAAAAATAAACGTTCGAGCATGATTTAAAAGAAAATCAACTACTATTTTCGAGCCAGCCACAAATCCCCCCTCACTTCCTACAGCTTTGCTTAACGTACCAATTACTACATCAGGATAAACACCAAAATATTCACTTGTTCCCCGACCCTTTTCGCCTAATACTCCTGTTGCATGTGCATCATCTACAATTACATATGCATGGTAGCGCTCCGCTAGTAACATAATCTTATGTAAAGGCGCTATTGTACCATCCATACTAAAAACACCATCTGTAACAATGAAACGACGTTGATAGCATCCTGCCTCTTTTAACTTTTGTTCAAGATCTTCCATATCAACATGTTTATAAATACTAGTCTCAGCCTTTGATAAACGGCATCCGTCGATCAGGCTCGCATGATTTAATTGATCACTAAAGATCACATCTCCTTTTGCAGGGAGGGAGGAAAGGACACCTACGTTTGCTAAATAACCTGATGAAAAAAGCAATGCTGCTTCGGTTTGCTTAAATTGAGCAATTTTATTTTCAAGTTTCTCATGCCACTTTGTATTTCCGGTTGTTAGTCTCGATCCACTACTACCTACGCCAAATTCATGTAAGATAGAATTGGCAGCATCAATTAATCGGTCATCATTTACTAAACCTAAATAATCATTTGATGAAAAGTTTAATTGTCTATGACCACCCGTATCTAAGACGGAATGAGGGACTGAGTTCATTGTACGTAATTGCCGATACAAACCTTGTTCTTTTGTCTTTTCTAACCGTTCAGATAACCATGCATCAATGCTCAACCGCAGATGACACCTCACTTGTACAGAGATCAATTGCTTCTTTCATAATCGCTACCATTTCCTTAAGTTCTTTTTTAGAACTAACGAGTGGAGGCATGAATACAATGACATCTCCCAGTGGTCTCGTTAACATGCCAAGTTCCCTCATCTTGAGAGATACTTGATATCCTACTCTTTTATGAGCTGGAAAAGGTGCTTTTGTTTCCTTTGATTGAACAAGTTCAATTCCGCACATAAAACCAAGTTGTCTAATATCCCCTACATGAGCGAGAGATTGTAAGTCACGAAGCATTGCATGAAGATCGTTTGATTTCCTGGCCACGTCACCAACGATTTTTTCGGAATCAAACAAACGTAAATTTTCCATTGCAACAGCGCATCCAAGCTGATTTCCCGTATAGGAATGACCATGAAAAAACGTTTTCAATGTTTGATAATCATCATAGAATGCCTCATAGATTTCTTCAGTTGTAAGCGTAACAGCAATCGGTAAATATCCACCTGTAATCCCTTTTCCAGCCGCCATTAAATCAGGTTGTACGTTTTCATGCTCACAGGCAAACATTCTCCCTGTCCTACCGAATCCAGTTGCTACTTCGTCTACAATCATTAGAACATCATATTTCGTACAGAGCTTGCGGACACCAGCTAAAAATCCATCTGGCATAACAATCATACCTGCAGCACCTTGTACCATTGATTCAATGGAAAGCGCAGCAATTTCATGATGATGTTCGACGAATAACTGCTCAAGAATGTGTAAGCATTCATCACGACATACGGCAGGATCACTACTATTAGAGCGATAAACGTATGGAATCGGTGCCTTGAAGCCTTTAAACATTAACGGTCCGTATACATGATGGAAAAGGTCAATAGAACCAATACTAACAGCCCCAATCGTATCGCCATGATAGCCATTTCTCATTGAAACAAATTTTTGTTTATTTGATTTTCCTCTATTCTGCCAATATTGAAACGCCATCTTTAAAGCAATCTCCATTGCTTCTGCCCCACTATCTGAGTAAAACACTCTAGTAAGTTGTTCCGGACTAATCTCCACTAACTTCTCTGCCAGTTCTGTGGCCGGAACATTTGTCATCCCTAATAAAGTGGAGTGAGCAATCTTACCAAGTTGATTCGTAATTGCATCATCTAATTCTTTTTTACGATGGCCATGAACATTAAGCCATACAGATGAGAAACCATCATAATATTCCTTACCGTTGATGTCTTTAACTTTGATTCCATTTCCACTTTCAATCATTAAAGGATTTTCGTCATAATCTTTCATTTGCGTAAAAGGTAGCCAAAGGTGCTTTTTGCTTTTTTCAATTAGATCGTTTGTCATTCTCTTCCTCCCATTGAACGAAAATTGGTTGTTTTTCTAAAAAATCAATATATGTATTAAGATCTGTTACGTTATCAACAAAAAAGATCCGACAGCCACGATCGTCCCCATATTCTTTTAGCTTCGTAATCCTCTGATAGCCTAGTTTGCTACTTGCAACATAGCCAGTCATGTAATTGGGATCATCCGACCAACACAATTCTGCAATGGTAGATGGATGAGAAGCTACCTTGGACGCAAGAACAAGCGCTTCTTTTACTTTTTCAGTCAGCGGCAATTGGTGTAGTTTAGCCCATTCTTGAAAATTAGCGTTGTCCCAATCCATTCTCGATACCCTAATACCTTTGTTTCCTCGATAGTCAATGCGTTCACCTGAATAAATATTATACAGAATTGCCCCCCTCATGTTAGAATACTCAGACATTTGTTTATAAACTGTATGAATAACTTTATGAGGTACACCTGACTTTTCTAATAGCTTCCAAGCCAATGCTTGCCCCTCTTTAACCGAATCCACTTCATGTGTTCTTATTGGCAAAGGGGAAATTTGTTTGACCGGTTCGTTAATAGCTTCAAATTGAATTTGCATAAAGTCTGGCTTCCCCCTTGAATGTCTTAGGGCTTTTTCCATTAAATAATGAATGGACTGATTGATATTTTCATAATTTGATAACTGTTCCCCTCCCGAGATATGTTTCCCTCCCTGTTCATGAGATCCATTCATTGAAGCTCTCATCCGAACGCTATAAACTTTTCCCTTTTGCATTGCTACTCTCCTTTCCTTTTAAAGCATGATTCATCATCCGCGTTAACGGTACAACGCGTGATAATCATTCTTATTATTACTCCTATGACTAAGGTCCACGGAACTACTTGAAGAGTTGTATTTAACCCAAATCGAGCCGCAATCGTTCCTAGAGAGATTTTCGTCATCCCGGACTTTCAATTATGCGCCCTCCATTGTTAACCAAGTAATAATATGTTAATTATAAATAAAATAGTATTATTGTTAACTCGAATTGTCAACTTGGTTAACAATCGATTTTTGAAATGAGTCGTCCTACCCATTACAATATTGTTTTTATTTACCTCGCATGATTTCTATGAATCACTCAAAAAAGCTGTCAACAAAAAAGTTTTTATTCCTAATAAAGATAAGTTTTTTCTAATTTAGTCTCTTTCTCCCCTCCCATTTTGATCCCCTCTCTATTATTCAGAAAATACAAATAAATTCTAGCTAATTACTGATATTTATGGTAAAAAGGAGAAACAAGAAGAAAAGGAGCATATTTATCCAAAATCTTTATTCATCTTTTAATAAAAGGAGGACAAAAGATGACGAAGATCGAAAATCATTATTTCACCCTTTATTCAAAATGGGGACCTGAAAGTGTCCATGTTTATATTCAGGAATTAGCTTCTGAGTTATGTTGTACAGATCGACATGCAAAGACGCTTATTAAAAACATGCAAAACAATAAATGGATTACGTGGCAACCGAATCCGGGTCGAGGGAAAGTTTCTAAACTCACTTTTTTAGTAAATCCACATGAATTAGAAAAACAAAACGTTAAATCCTGGATTGAGAGTGGGGATATTACACAAGCATTAAAGTGGATGGAAAATCAACAAGAATTAGAAGTCACCTTCGTTAAATGGTTAGAGAACCATTTTCAATGGACTCCTTCCCATCTACATGAAAATGATTTTGACGTTCTCCGTTATCCTTACTACCACCCTATCGATACATTTCTACCTTGTGAGATGACATCACGCCATGAGAGGCATTTAGGCGAACAAATCTTTAATCGCCTTCTCCGTTATGATGATGAAACACATTCTTTCATTCCTGAAATCGCCCACCATTGGGAGTCATTTGAACATGGCAGGATATGGCGCTTTTATTTACGGAAAGGCGTTCTCTTTCACGACGGGTGTCCATTAACATCGGAAACGATTAAAGAGAACATCGAATTCTGGAGTGAAAGTCAACTAGATGGCTGGAAGGCCTATATGTTTGATGAAATCAAGAAGATAGAGACTCCCTCACCTACAGTCATTGATCTTTATTTATCAAAACCTAATCAATTACTTTCACACGTATTTACTGATTACAAATCGATGATCATACCTATTAGCGTCTTTAAAAAGAATCCAGATTCATTTCGCAACCACCCAATAGGAAGTGGTCCATATAAGGTGAAAAAACATGAAAAAGGACACATCATTCTTGAGTCTTTTTCCAACTATTTTGGTTATAGACCGTTTTTAGACAAGATAGAGTTATTTCATATTCCTAATTCACCCTTCCCCCCTAAGAGAGAGGCTCATTATCAACTTGTCGAACGTGATTCAAGTTCCGTAAAGCAATATGATTGGGTTCGACCAGAAGTAGGTGGAATATACTTGGTCGTCAATCATCATAAAGAAGGAATTCACACTCATCCGAAATTTGGCAAAATGCTTTCCTATGCTCTTGATCGTCAAAAGCTGTTTCAAGATCATACACATCATGAAGTGTGGTTTCCTGACAGCTTTTTTGATGAAAAGGCTGATGTCTTAAGACAACAATCGAAAATAAAAAAAGCAAAAAAATGGTTTCAAAAAAAAGGAGTTACAACACTAACTCTCGCATCCACTTGCTTAGAACACGATGCTCACTTTGGTGTTGAATTAGAAAAACTAACTAGTTACTTTAAACAATTTGGTATAACATTAAAGACTACTATCGTAAATATGCATGACTTAGCCAAAGAAGATAATTTAAAGCAAACAGATCTGATCATTACTGAAATGAGCTTAGGTGAAAACCACCTTGTTTCCATGTTAAATGCTCTTTCTTCTAATACTAGTTTTATATGTAATACATTGCCTCATGATATAAAAATCCAACTTGATGTCATGCTAGCAAATGTGCGACATGCTGAAACGACCGAAAGTGCTTATCAATATATGAGACAAACCGAGTCGTTTCTACTAGATCATTACTTTGTTATTTTTCTCTATCAACGGAGAGTACACATTCATGTTGAAGCAGATGAAAAAATAAAAGGCATCGAAATGAACCGTTATAACCGTCTAAATTACCAAAAACTTTGGTGCAAGCTAGGAAAATGACACGATTGATTCAAAAATAAAGAGTCTGATCTCTAGTGTACAATCTAGTTGGGAGTCAGACTCTTTTACAACCGTTGTTAAATGCGTTTATTCACATTGAAATTTTCATTAATTAATAACCAATTTTGAGGAAAATCCCAGGCTAAAACCCAATAATAAAATCCACGCAATCCAAACTCTTTCACAAGGTCAAATTTCGCTTGAATACTTCGCGCATCTTCAAACCACACTTCATGCTGCAGCCCTTCTTCATCATAATACGTAAAATGAGGAGCCTGAGCTTCTTCATCGTATTCAATTTCTGCATTGTACGTTGCTGCTAATCGAATCGCTTCTTGATGATCAATCGCTCTAGCCCTCGTTTCTCCTTCTACAAATGGCAATGTCCAATCGTAGCCGTAAAGAGGAATTCCCATCATAATTTTATCATTAGGCATTACTGACGCTGCATATTCGATTACTCTTCTAACTTGGCTAATTGGAGCCACCGCCATTGGAGGACCACCCGTCCAGCCCCATTCGTATGTCATTAAAAAAACAAAATCAGCAACTTCTCCATGTGTCGCATAATCATGCCCTTCATAGAGAATCCCTACCATATCTGGTTCAACAATTGGCGCGAGCGCACTAGAGAGCAGATACCCTTTTTCATCCAATCTTTCTCTAGCTTTTCTCATTAATTGATTATATTGTTCACGGTTCTCGGCTCCTAGATATTCTAAATCAAAATCTAAGCCCAAATACCCTTTTTCATCCATGATCGCGATCGCTTCATCAAGCAAGCGATTTTGTAACTCATTACTTTGAAGCACCGTTGTCGCAAGTTCTGTACTAAACCCGCCGTTTTCGAGATTCGTAATGACCATTAACGGAACTACTTGGTTTGCATACGCGGTATTAATGATCGCTTGATCATTAATTGGAGTAAGTGTCCCGTCTGCATTTAGTTCATAACTGAAGATTTGAACATATGTTAAATAGTTCCCAACCTCATCAACGTACTGTGGTGATTCTTCACCTGTAATTCCTAAATCCACATAGGCCGCAACATCTACTGATGGCTTTTGCCTGTACTCATTAGGAATATTTAGTCTGTATCCAACAGGGAGATTTTCTGGATATTCAATATAATTTACATCTAATAAATCCTCAACGGACACTTGATAGCGTTGACTAACCTTCCAAAGATTTTCTCCAGGTTCAATCCAATGGAGACGATCTGTAGCAGGAATAACAATCGCTTGACCGACAACTAGCTGATCAGGATTTGGAAGCTGATTTGCACTGACGATAACTTGATACCCTACATTATAGGTTTGAGCTATGCTCCATAACGATTCCCCCGGGGCGACAACATGAATTTCCACGACCTCGTCCTCCTATTACTTCAGTTTTCTTCTTTTCAACAATATTCAAAGACCTAACATATTGTGCCTGGCTAAAAAGAATAGGACGCAAAAAGAAACATTTCCGCCTTCTATTTAGACGTGTCCAAGGGAGGTTTACTAGCTCCGGGGCTTGAAAATGGAAAATCGTCCTCATTTTGGACAACCTCTATACAAAAAGGCTGTCTGAGAAACTTTTCTCAGGCAGCCTTCACAATTAAATTATTTTAGTAAACCAACCATTTTTAACCCATGTAAAATACCATCATCACTAACATCATTTGTCACATGCTTAGCTGCTTCTTTTGCTAATGGATGTGCATTCCCCATTGCGACACTGTTCGTAATGTGGCGCAGCATTTCAATATCGTTTAATCCATCTCCGAAAGCATACTGATTTTCTTTTACAACACCAAGTTTTTGAGTGATTTTTTCAATACCAATTGCCTTCGAACCGCCTGCTGGAATAACGTCTACAGACAGCGGATGCCATCTTACAAAATCAAACTCATTATATTCCTTCTCATAAGATGCTTCTTCATTTTCTTCACAAAATAATAAGGATTGATAGATGTCACGCCCTTTAAAGTAATCGGGGTCATGTGTTGGAAAGTGTTCAAGTTTCAACGTACCGATACTCTCAACAATAAAATCATGGTGAGGAACATTTGCTTTCATATCTTCATGATCCATATAAACAATTGGATGGTTATTAGCCACTGACATGTCAGTTATAGATTGTAGTGCCGCATTATTCAATGGGTTTTTAAACAAAACTTCTCCTCTAAATACAACATATTGCCCATTATAGCTTACAAATGTTTCAATACCGAGCTCTTTTCGTAAGTCTGTAAACATAAATGGTGCACGCCCTGTTGCTATTGCGACTTCATGACCTTGGTCCTTTAAAGTGAAAATCGCTTCTTTTGTCGTAGTTGGCATGTTCTTTTGATGGTCTAATAAAGTCCCATCTATATCAAAAAATACAATGCTTTTCTCAGCCATAATCAAACCCCTTTTTAACAGATTTTCCTTTTAGTCATCATACACATATATCCTTACGATTTCCCGCGTCTTAAATAATCCCCCTATGTCAGCAAAGGTCAAACGTTTCTCATCGAGTGGTTCTTCCTTTTTCAAACCATCCATACTTTGGCTTATTAGTTGAAGGCATTGCAAAAGAAGGATTTTCTAAATGATCTAAACCTCCCGTATCAACCTGAGTATATTTTTGATCAATCTTTTCATTTTGAAGATGGTGAGCGTCTCATCGAAACCTTGGTTGAAATACGTACTCCTCCTACTTCTTCAATCCATTAACAAGGACCAATGTTAAGTCTTATCTTTCTTCCCTCGCAAAAAAATAAATCAATTATACGTTATTTGAGCGACGCCTTCCAAGCTTCAGATAATTCTTTCAGATTCTGTAACTTCTCAATTTCATCACGATTCTCTTTATCATAAAATGTAATTCGATTAACATATTCAATCGATACATCAGTAATTCGATTTAGTAGAATCAAAGGATCTTTAGCTGAAACATTGCCCTCCTTTAAAACTCTTAGATAATAGCCTGAAAATCCCGTTTCTTGAATATATAAAGGTAATTGCCTAATTCCGTGTCGTTTCGCCACCTTAAAACAAGGTCGTCTCGGCTGACTAACTTGAACAATGGCTTCTCCCCACTTCCACATATCTCCAATAAAAGCTTTGGACTCAGGAACTCCACTTAAGGTAATATTTTCTCCAAACGCTCCAATAGAAAAAGCAAAACCGAACTTCTTCTCCCAATATGAATAATGCTCTAACGGGTAAACGCAAACAGCTTTATCTACTCCTCCATGATTAATAAGATCTGCTTGTTCATCACCTTCGAGGTTTGTCTTTGATAAATACAAAGCAGCTTCAGAAACCGGATGTTTATGAATGGCGGACATGATTTGTTTTTCACCTTCATCTGCGATATTCTTTGACCACCCTCGATTGAGCGAAATAATGGTACCTTTGATCATGATATATCCTCCGTATCACCTAGATTAGATTACTTATTTTTCTCCACTATGTTCTAATCTTCCTTCCAATCTGATTTATTTTAAATCTCCTTGTATGAGTATAAATAATTTATCTTAGGTGAATATTGTAATAAATCTGTCAAGGAGGTTACGATATGGAAGTTAATATGAATGCTGAACAAGTCATTATGGAGATCCAACAATTAAGTGCTAATGGCGCGAGTCTTAACAAGAAGAAAATAAAGAAAACACACCCTGAATTAATGAGAAGTGCTCTGCATTATTTTCCTAATTGGGATAATGCCATCGAACGAAGCACGATGTAATTGCCTTACTTGACTCAGAGTAAAATTGCCTGATTCTTATCATTATGATTACATAAAAAGAGTCAGGTAATTTAGAGTCGCTGTTTCCTTACTTATGAAAACAAATCAATAAGAAGTGGATCTTCGTTTACTACTCTCTTTGCTTCTCTTTGAGATTGTTCATTATGTAGGTATGTATAGCGATTCGGTTTAATCGTTGGTGCTAAATCAATCGCCTGGCTAAATTCATCTTTTCTTAAAGGAAGTGTTGCACAATATTCAAAGAAGCCGGTTCTATCAAATACTTTTGTAATACGTTCTGCACGATGGTTTTGAACTTTGGCCATTATGTAGGTCGCAATACCTACTTGAATTCCATGCATTTGTGGTTCTTTAGCAATTTGATCTAGAGCATGCGAAATAAGATGTTCTGATCCACTGATCGGTGCACTATTTCCACTAATCACTGTGGCAACTCCACCCATTGTCATTGAACTAACCAATTCTTTCAAAAATATCGTAGCCTTTATATCCTCCATCGGAGTACGTACGAAACTATTTACTGCCTTTTTGCTAATCATCGCAGCAAATGCGTTTATTGTACTTACTCCTTTTTGATTTTCGTAATCCCAATCATATAGAGCTGTTATATTAGACATAAGATCACCAATACCAGCAAAAATAAACCGATCTGGAGCTTGTCTAATAACCGTTAAATCAACAATCACCCCAAAAGGTACTTTTGCAGGTACCGTTGTTTTCTTCCCGTTGATATGAATCGAACAATTGCTACTTGCAAACCCATCATTTGATGCAGAGGTAGGCATACTAATAAATGGAAATTTCCTCACGTAAGAAACATACTTGCCGTAGTCTACTACTGCACCACCTCCAATTGAGATCACCGCATCAACATTACCAAGTTCAAATGCCTTTGAAATAAGGTCATGTATGTCCATGGAAGGGGACAACTTTATTGCAGTAAGATCTACCGTTAGAAACGACTCTTGCAAATGTTTGCTGAATTGTTCATATGAAAAATCATCAAAAAAGATCACAACTTCATATAACTTATGCTCCAATAAAAAACTTTCTAATTTCGTTAAAACCCCTTCTCCTATTTCTAAGATAGTAGGAATTGAAATGTTTGTTAATTGATTGTCCATCTAAGGCCCCCTTCTGATCAAGAAGTCATTCATATACTATTGATAACGCATCAACAACATTGCGTCAATGATTTACTGTTAACTTTTCTTTTTACATGTATTCATTTTTATAAATCGATAATTTAACTAGTCTCCTCGTTGTTTTTCCTTTATAGTTGAATTATATTCTTTTTCTAGAAAGGAACTAAAAACATGGCTTATAAAATGATTGTTCTTGATTTAGATGACACATTGCTTCGAGATGACCATACGATCTCTACGCGGACAAAAACAGCACTAATGGCAGCCCAGCAAGAAGGGGTAAAAGTCGTTTTAGCTTCTGGACGTCCAACTAAAGGGATGAACGCAATTGCAGAAGACCTTTTATTACATGAATACGGTAGCTTTATTCTTTCTTATAATGGCGCAAAAATCATTAATTACAAAACAAAAGAAGAACAGTTTAGTAGTACTCTTCCACCAGAAGTTGCTCATCGTTTATATGAGTTAAGCAAGCAAGAAGGCGTCTACATCCATACATATGTCGAAGATGAAATTGTAACGGAGATAGAGAATCAATATACAAAAACGGAAGGAAGACTCACTGGTTTGCCAGTTAAACATATTACAAGTTTTGTTGAAACCGTAACAGAACCTGTTGTGAAAGTATTAATGTGTGAAGATCCAGAAAAGCTTGTAAAAGTTGAACAAAAGCTTCAAGAAGAATTTGCGGGCTCTTTAAGTATTATGCGCTCAAAGCCTTACTTCTTGGAGTTCCTCGAACACGGGGTAACAAAAGGGACTAGTTTAAATTCTCTTATTGAATCTCTAGGCATTAAGCGAGAAGAAGTTATTGCAATGGGAGACAGCTATAATGACCTTGCAATGATTGAATTTGCCGGTCTTGGTGTTGCAATGGGCAATGCACCTGAAGATATTAAAGAAATGGCCGACTATGTAACAGACACAAATATGAATGATGGTGTAGCAAAAGTTATTGAAAAGTTTGTACTAACAAAAGCATCTGTATAAAAATTGAGGGTAACTCAAAACCAAAGGGTCTGCCCCAAAGCGTCCAAAAATAGAAGTTGTGCAAATGCTCAACTTCTATTTTCATAGTGCTAATTAGTCGGGTTCAGACCCTTTTGAGACACCCTCTTTGCTGCATTACAGGTTAATATCTAATACAATAGGACAGTGATCACTTCCTAGCACCTCTGAATGAATTTGTGCATCTACAAGTAGGTCCTTCAGTCGTTTGGATACAACGAAATAATCAATTCTCCATCCAATATTGCGTTCCCTCACTTTATTCATATAGGACCACCACGTATACGAACCTTCTTCATTCGGATATAAATGGCGATAGGAATCAAGAAAACCTGTATCAAGTAATTTCGTCATTTCTCCTCGCTCTTCCATAGTGAAACCTGAATTTTTCTTATTTGATTTTGGATTTTTAAGGTCAATTTCCTGATGAGCGACATTCAGATCTCCGCAAGCAATGACAGGCTTTTTTGCTTCTAATTCCTGCAAATACAACCTGACCTGCTGCTCCCACTCAAGTCGATAATCCAGTCTTGATAAATCTCTTTTTGAGTTAGGGGTATATACGGTAACAAGATAAAATGTCTCATATTCTAAGGTGATGACACGACCTTCGTTCTCAGGAAAATCTGTACCTACACCATACTGAACAGATAGTGGTTCTTTTTTAGTGAAAACAGCAGTGCCAGAATACCCTTTCCGTTCAGCATAGTTCCAATATTGAAAATACCCGTCTAAATGTAAATCAATTTGTCCTTCTTGACATTTTGTTTCTTGTAAGCAGAATACATCTGCATTCATTTCATGAAAATAATCTAAAAACCCTTTCGTAACACATGCTCTAATACCATTTACATTCCAAGAAATTAGTTTCATAAATTAAGTACTCCTTTATTCATTGGCCATACTTATTCATCTTACTAAAGAATCCAAATACGGTAAATGAAAATAAACCGAACGAATAACGCTCGGTTTACAAGGAAAAGTTAGTTATTTTCCTCCAACATATCAACAATCGTTTCATTTTCAGTATGACCGTCTACCTCAAACTGTTCGAATAACTCATTTACTGAATCCTTTTGTTCAAACAATTCTCCGAGATACCCTGCAGAGATCATAGGAATCACCTTTTCTTGGATAAAATCAGTCCCATTTTTAACAGAGTTTAGCCCATTCTCCGCCAGCTCTTCTGGCGCCATATCAAAAAATACAACAGCTCCTATACATACTACTAGTAAGATCACAGCAAATTTAAATATTGTTTTTAATAACGAAATAAGAAAGAACACGACAATGACAATACCAATAAGAAACATCCATGTTGGTTGTGTCTCAAAAAAATTGATAAGCTGCTCCACATTTCCTCCTTAGTAAACCAAGAAAATTAGTCACTCTTTTCATTATGATCGTTTTCAAGTTTCTTAAAACAACGCATCCTAACTTTCGACAAATCCCTTATCTATAAACTTGCTGCTTTCATATTTTTCCTGTAATCTTTTACTAACGATACAATAGATTTCATATTTTCGCCACAACTGGGTATACTATTTCTGATTTAGACCGAATACAATACTGGGGGATCATGAATGTCTATTTTCTCTAAACAACCACAAAAACCATTTGCAAGAAGCGAATATGATGTATTGAAACAAGTCATTTTATGTAAGCCAGAATATATGACCATTCGCGATGTTATCAATGAAACACAAAAGAAATTTATAAATGAAGGAATTCACATTGAGCTTGCGATGGCTCAACATAAGAAATTTGTACAAGCATTAAAAGAACACGAAGTGAATGTCGTCCTTTTGCCCGCTCTAAAGATGTTCCCTGAACAAGTGTTCACACGTGATATCGGTTTCACCTTTGGTCACATCATGTTCGTAGCAGAAATGGCGAATAGGGTAAGACAAGGAGAAGAAGAAGTTCTTAAAGGCTGGTTAAAACAAGAAGGAATTTCTTATTATAATTTACTTGGTGACATCATTGAAGGTGGAGATGTCATTGTCGACGGCGAAACCTTGTATGTTGGGTTAAGTAATCGGACCAATCAAAACGCCATCAATCATTTACAAAGCATCTTGCCTCACTATGAGATCGTAACAGTTCCATTTACAGAGAAATTTTTGCATTTAGATTGTGTTTTCAACATTTTATCCCCAAATGAAGCACTTATCTTTCCAGGCGCCTTAAAGCAAAAAGAAATGGACTTCTTATCTTCTCGTTTTGAATTAATTGAAGTAACAAAAGAAGAGCAATTCACATTAGGTACAAACGTATTATCAATTGGAAATAAAAAGGTATTTAGTCTTCCTGTGAATACAAATGTGAATGAGCAATTACGCGAAAGAGGCTACGAAGTTATCGAAGTCGATATAACAGAAATTATTAAGTCAGGTGGATCTTTCAGGTGCTGTACTCTTCCAGTTTTACGAGAAGGGGATAATCATTAACATTAGGTGTAGCAAACTGCTACACCCTTTTATATTATTACACCCCTAATTCAATTAAAAAGGAGTGAGTAACTTGAGGGAACCGTTTCGTAATCTAGATAATATCGAGAAGAACAAAGTAAACCTACGTCAACTACTCCATTACTTTCGTTACCGCAATCTCGGCAAAGATTTAACAAAAAGTATATCTGTTGCTCTCAAAAAGAATATCGATCAATTACAACAAAATCGCTCCTATACAACTTATACATGGATTGGTCATTCAACTTTCTTTATTCAACTAAACGGTTTCAATATCATAACGGATCCCGTTTTTGCTAAGCGAATGGGTGTAGAAAAAAGATTAGTTCCACCTGGAATTCAACTATACGAATTACCAACGGTCGATTTAGTCCTTATTTCACATGCTCATTATGACCATCTTGAATTTTCAACTTTAAGAAAACTAAAAGGAGAGCCTGCTTTTTATGTACCTAGTGGGTTAAAGAACCTGTTTATGCGAAAAGGCTTCACTAACGTTCACGAAGCAAATTGGTGGGACCACTTTCAACTTCAAGGAATCACGCTCCATTTCGTACCTGCTCAACATTGGAGTAGAAGAAATCTATTTGACAAGAATAAAGCACATTGGGGTGGCTGGATTATTCAATCAAAGCAAAAAACATTTTACTTTGTTGGCGATACAGGCTATTTCAGAGGTTTTAAAGAAATAGGCAAACGTTTTTCTATTGACACAGTTTTCATGCCTATAGGAGATTATGAACCTGAATGGTTATCTGGATTGCAACATATTAATCCTGAAAAAGCTGTTCAAGCATTCCTTGATCTCAATGCTAAGCAGTTTGTTCCTATGCACTATGGCACATACCGTCTTTCAATGGATACAGGACCTGAAGCTTTAGATCGATTACAAAAAGAATGGCAGTGTCGAAATCTTTCACCCGAATTCTTAGATGTGTTAAAAATTGGAGAAACCTGTTACCTAGATTAAACTACAACAAACGATTTGAATTTCACTAAACTCATGTTGATTACAGGTAACAAGTGATGGGAACATCGTTTTCCAAATTCATTCTTCATACTATCTTCATATTTACTGATGCAACTGTTCCAAATAGGCATAATGAGCCGCATTTTTTAACACAACTAAGCCAGCATTGGGTATCAACTTCTCCATTAATTCACCATCCGCAACAGGTGTTGCCGTATCATTCTCCCCCATACTAACAAGGTTGCTGCTTTAATATCCGGTAATAAATGACGCAAATCTTCATTTACAACTTTTACAAGCGTTTGCTGCATGACCCCACTTATACTCTTGTAATCAGGAGAACCTAATTTGCTTTTCATTTTATCCAAAATATCTTCTTCATACTTATTAAGAACCGGGAGCTTTAATAATTTTTTAGATAATTTATAAAAATAGACTTTCACATAATAATTAAGCTTTCTTTTTGGCTTAATTCCTGCCCCACCTGTTAAAATTATTTTCTTTACATTCCCGTATTTCGCTGTGTATTTGAGGATAACTCTTCCACCAAAAGAATGCCCGACAAGAATTGGATTTTGGATGTCCAGCTTCGAAATAAATTCATGCAAGACGCCCATATAGTCCTGAACCCCCCATTGCTCTGGCGGTTCATCACTTTCACCAAAGCCAGGAAAATTAAGAGAATAAACCTTAAAATATTTTTCCGAATGTTTATGAACAGGTTCAAACGTTTGGAACGAATTTAAGTACCCCATCACTGGATAATATATGTATGTATACCAAAAAAATAAGAAAAGACCATTTTTCATCATACACTCTTTCAAGTAGCATTTCTATAACCTATCTCAAAACTTTCATTAAATTATACAATTTTCTAAACCTTTTGATGAACCCTCGTCATTTTTTAGTGAACTTTTTTAAAAAAAGAGCACATTTAACTGTCTACCTGCATACAATATATAGGTTTGAAATGGAAAGGAGCCAAAGTATGGATTTTACAGATAAACAATTTTCTAGACTAAGTAAACGCTCACTTCAATATTTAGAAAAACTGCAACAAAAGTATACAGAGGAATTCGGTGATTTCATAACAAAAGCTGAATTAATGTCCATTATTGTTCGTTATTCGAGGGAACAACTAAATAACCCTGATTGACAGAAAGAGTGGCTATGACAGTCACTCTAATACTCGTTTTGCATCAGATGCGTTATGTATAAAGACAGTTACACATGCTAAATGGAAAATGAGTAGATCTTTCCTCTTCCAAATGAGAAAAGCCATTGCATAAATGACGAGAGCCCACACTGGCACTAAGAAAAAGGAATGAGTCAATCCTCTATCCCACATTTGCTCCATCATTCTACCCGTTTCCGTTACATTCGCGATGACATCAATGTCAGGAATTTGACTACCTACTAAAGTTGAAAAACAAAAGCTTTATAAAAGACCCTGTTATGAGCGGGTTTTAAAAAGCCGCAAACAAGCAGCGCGCGAAACCATAGCCGTCAACAACACGCTACTCACGTTGATTCCCATAAATTGTGATTGTTTCATTACATAAACAACTCGTTTTTTCCGAACAATAACTTCGAAGTAAGGAGTGATGAGAATGAAAACAAAAGCAGCTGAGCAAACTGAAAAGCCATTAAGATGGTGGGAGCTCTCATTATTAGGTGTAGCTGGAACAATTGGCACTGGTTTTTTTCTAGGATCAAGTATCGCGATTGATATGGCGGGACCTTCTGTGCTCTTAGCCTTTGCTTTTGCCGCAATTGGAACTTATTTCGTTTTTGAGGCGCTCGCGAAAATGACGATCAACCATCCTGAAAAAGGTTCCTTTCGATCTTACGCAAAAACTGCGTATGGACGTTGGGCAGGATTTAGTAGTGGCTGGGTTTATTGGCTATCTGAAATGCTGATTATGGGCAGTCAAATGACCGCTCTATCGATTTTTACCCGTTTTTGGTTCCCAAACGTACCATTATGGGTCTTTGCCTGTGTTTATGCAGCACTAGGCATTCTTGTCATATTAGTTGGGACAAAGAGTTTTGACCGCGTCGAGAATCTTTTGGCCGTATTAAAAATCGCCGCGATTGTCATGTTCATCATTCTTGCCATTCTTGCTCTTTTCGGTCTTTTCGGACAAGCTGATGAAACCATACTTGTTCCAAGAACATACGATTCTATTTTACCAAATGGAGTAAAAGGGTTGTTACCTGCTTTCATTTATGGATTTTACGGATTTGCTGGTATTGAGATCATGGGTTTACTCGCCATTCGACTAAAAGATATGAATGACGCTCCAAAATCAGGAAAAGTGATGCTGACCGTTTTAGCTATTATTTATATAACTTCTGTTGGGCTTGCTCTACTGATGGTTTCGTGGAATAACATTACGACAGAACAGAGCCCTTTCGTTACTGCTCTTAACGCATTCAATATTCCTTATGTCAACCATTTCTTTAATGCTGTATTTATCATTGCTGGTTTTTCAACGATGGTCGCCTCGTTGTTTGCTGTCATTCGAATTCTTGTAACCTTGGCTGAAGACAAGGATGCTCCAAGACTATTTGCAAAAAGAGTGGGAAACAAAATTGCCTTGCCAGCGATTGGATTAACAACAGCAGGTATGGTTGTTTCGATAGTATTAGCTATTATCATACCTGGCCGCCTTTATGAGTACGTAACAACTGCTGCAGGCATCATGTTGTTATACAATTGGCTTTTCATCCTTGGTTCGTATGGCAGATTACTTGAGCTTACAACAATGGATAAAGTTAAACGTTTTACGGGCTTTATTTTAGTACTCTTAGGAGTTGGGGGCACTTTATTTCACCAAACAAGTCGTCCTGGTTTTTACATCAGTTTGCTTTTTGTCGTAATCGTTGCCATTGTGACCTTGATTATGCGACATTTTTGGAAAAAAGCAACAGACGATCAACCACCCGATAACCCTTCTCTATTTACGAAACTAAAATAAGCAAAGCTTGAATACCAAAATACACTCCAAAGCCAATAAGAGAAAAACCAGAAACAATTGATACAACCGTTAAGAATCGATTCGTCAAATACTTACGTAATGTACTTGCAAATGTAGCCATTGTTAAGTCCCATACTGTAATCCCTATAAAAATTGCCGCACTATATAAAATAACTTGACTAGTTCCATATGTAGTAACGGTTTTAGCTAAGATGGAGCCAAAGATGCCTAACCAAAAAAGAATGGTTAGTGGATTAAAAAGTGACATAAAAAACCCATAGAAAAACGATTTTATATGCGATTCACTTTTGTTTCTTGTACTGTCAACAGAAATTCTTCCAGCACCCGAAACGCTTTCAATTCCAGTATAAACCAATACAAAAAAACCGAAAATCCATAAAAAAGTTTGGATGATAGGAACTTCAATAAATTTTACAATACCTACGAATACTAAAAGCATATACAAGGCGTCTGCAACAGTGGCGCCTAAGCCAACTAACCATGCATGTAAAAATCCGTTCTTTATTCCTCGATCGAGTTGAGCTGCATTTACTGGTCCAATTGGTGCAGCTAAACTCAATCCTAAAAAAACATACCCTAAAAAAACACTCATAGCATCCATCCTCCAATGAATAAGGTAAGTTGGACAACCCAACCCGCTTGTACATTCATATGAAGCAATACACATTCTTACCACTGAAGAATGAATGGATTGTTACTTATCTATTTAAATAAGCTAAAGAACTTTAAGAAAAAAGTACCCTATAGGTAGACTTTTTTAAAAGTGTCTACTCTATAGGGTACAGTTTATGATGAGCCAGCTTCTTACTTATTAATAACCGTATCCGCCACACCAGCTAGCACCGATAATTACTAATAAGATAAATAGAACAACTAGTAACGCAAATCCTCCGCCATATCCTGCAGTTCCTGACATGAAAAATCATCTCCTTTTTAATTCTGTGTTTTCTTACAATCTTATCGTATGTATGTTTTTTGAAATTCGTTTGGGCTCTTTACAGTTTTCCCAAAAAAAATTAGCTCTCAATCAAGGAACCTTTAAGGGCAAGAAAATCCAAACAATGTAAGAAAAACACGTTGGAGATGAAACAAGCTCATCTAAAAAACTTATTTCTCTTTCTCAGTTTCATCCTCTAACTCAACTTTTTTGCCCCCAACTGATAAATACGAATAAACTTCTAAATCAGGTTTGAGTTTCTTCAACCCTTGTAAATATGGTTTGACGAGATCTTTAAAATCCTCATACACCCCTTCTTCCTGTAACTGGCCATATACATACATCTTCTTTTTATCTTCGTTCATGAGAAAGGCCATATACCCAACTGGTTTATTCGAATCCGTAACAATATTTAAAACTTGTGCATCTTCTTTCATAAACTCCGGTGAAAAATAAATTTGCAAATTTAATTCCTCCTATTCATTTCGGTACGTGAAATTTAATTTGGTACGCTCTTCCTTTTTTCTTCTATTCGCTTTATATTAATTATAGATTGTCCAAATATGGGTGCACTGGCTCCGCTCATTGCCTTAGAGGTTGTTCAAAAAGATCATTCTCTTACCTTAAGATGCGATTCTAGACGAAAAAACATACATCCGAACTAGACTTGTTTTATACGTAAAAAAGACCTACACGTTCAAAAATGTGTAGGTCAACCATTATTATAAATTAGAAAACTCATCGACTAACTCACCAAATATAGCAAGTGCATTTCGAATCGGTTCAGGTTTTGTAAGATCGACACCTGTTGCCTTTAATAACTCCAGAGGATAATCAGAACTTCCACTCTTTAAAAATGTCAAATAGCTCTCAAGTGTTTCTGGCTTGCCTTCTAAGAGCTGATCGGCAATATGAATCGCTGATGCATAACCTGTTGCATATTTATAGACATAAAAAGGACGGTAAAAATGTGGAATTCTCGACCAACCGTATTTTACTTCCTCATCGAAAATCAATTCATCACCATTAAACTCTCTAAAAATGGTTTCATATATCTCGTTAAAAACTTCAGCATTTAATGGTTCGCCCTTTTCTGCTTTTTCATGAGTAATCTTCTCGAACTCAGAAAACATTACTTGTGTGAACAGCGTTCCTCTAAAGCTATCAATAAAATGATTAAGCAAATGCTTTTTCATTTTTTCATCTTCTGTATGCTTCAATAAATATCGAATTAGCAGAACTTCGTTAACAGTTGATGCCACTTCTGCCACAAAAATCGAATAGCCTGCTGTAATTTGCGGCTGATGGTTTGACGAATACCATGAGTGCATCGCATGTCCGCACTCATGAACAAGGGTAAACAAGCTATCTAAATCATCTTGATGATTTAACAGAACAAATGGATGCACACCGTAAAGCCCTAAATTGTAAGCTCCGGATCGTTTTCCAGGCGTTTCTCTTACATCAAAATAGCGCTTTTCTTTGAATCCACGTAACGTTTTTACGTACTCTTCACCGAGTGGAGCTAAACTTTTTAGCATCGTCTCATACGCTTTATCAAACGATATCTCTTCTTTCACATCTTTTACAAGTGGTACATTTAAATCATATTGTCGCAATTCATCAAGTCCAAGTGTTTGCTTACGGATCTTTGCATATCTGTGCAACGGCTCAATATTAGCTTTTGTCGCTTCAATGAGATTGTCATACACCTCTTGTGGTACCATATCAGAGAAAAGTGATTTCTCTAAAGCAGAAGGATACTGACGCATTTTTGACAATGTTACATTGTTTTTGATAGCCGATGATAAAGTCGATGCGATCGTATTATTTAATTGAACATAAGGCTTATAATACGCTTTATACGCTTCTTGGCGCACTTCTCGATTGGCATCTTCAATTAATTTTGAATACATTCCCCTCGTCAGTTCTACTTTTTCACCTTCTTTCGTTGTGACCTCACCAAATGTAATATCAGCATTATTGATCATTCCAAAGGTACTACTTGGAGCAGAAAGCGCCTCTCCAAGTTCAGATAATACTTCTTCTTTTTCTTTTGTTAAGACATGTTTTTTGTAACGATATAACTCTAACAAATCTTCTTCAAAATACGTTAAGCCTTCTACATCCTTGATATAGCCTTTTAATGTGCCTTCATCTAGACTGAGTAAAAAAGGCTTGAAGAATGAAGTTGCCGAACTAAGCTTCACTCCAAGTTGTTTTGCACGATCAAGTAATGACTGTGCCTTTGCATCCCTTGTGTTAAGATCAACTTGAAACATCGCATAAACATAAAGCTTCTTGTACGTATAACCCGTTTCTTCGCTAAAAACTAAGTAGTCATATAAAGCTTGTGCATCAGGTATCTTTCCATCAAACGCTTTCAATTTCTTTGTTCGTTCTTCAACGGTTTGTAAGTCATTTTCCCATTCTGACAATTCTTCATAAATATCAGCTAAATTCCACTTTTCACTTACTGGGACTTCCTCTCTTGATTTGTACGTTGTCATTTCACTCAAACTCCCTTCCGCTCTATGGTATGTATTCCCTAACAAGGTATATGTTACTACATTTAAAAGAAGGACAAAAGAAAAGAGGCTGGCCATGTTTCCATAGCTGCCTCCAATAACAAATTTAATTATAGATCCACATAAAATGATCTTGATTTAAGATGACGTTAAGTTCTCTTACATACCCTTCCATATATTCAATCTTCTCGCTATTATTATTTGTTACCGTACTAGTTTTAAAGAAGAAATACTCTTCACCACGTTCAACCGGTACAACATGTACATTTACGTCATCTTTTTGAAATAAGAACTCTTCTACTACTTGACCAGGAATTCCAATTTCAATCAGATAATCATTCGACTCAAGTTCTGTATATCCAGATTCATTCATCATCATACGGTACGCTTCCACTTGGTTGTCATAACTCATCGCACTCTCAAATTGAAACATTTCAAATAATAATGGTTCAATCGGTCCTTCTCCATAATCGGCATAAATCTGAATCGAACGCCCTTCTCCGCTTACTCCTTCTTCCACATGGAAATTGGCATCATAATACGTCGAAAATGAAAATTGTTCATCTTCAAATACCTTTACTTGTTTCTCTACTTCTTGACCTTCCTCGTCCGTTATTGTGATAAGAAATGAATCATCAATCTCTTCCGCAGCAAATATGCCCATGTCATACTCACCTGATTCGTGAACAGCTCCTGCTTCTTCATCAAAAGACTCTGCCTGCTTTGCCTGAAAGCTTGCGCCCTCCATCGTTCCCACTTGATCAGAAGCAGTTTCTTCCATTGCTGTATCGGGCTGATTCATTAGTTGACTAACGCCTAACACGTAACCAATTCCAATCATCAAAGCAATTAAAACAGCTACTTGCAAACGTTGATACGATTTTGACCAAGTCCAATTACGTTTTTTCTGCTTTTTAATGTTGGCCATAATTTTTATAGAAGACGATTGAGTTGGCATTTCATCATATTGATTATTTAATCTTTCTAACGATTTTTCGAAATCTTTACTCATAGTTGCTCACCTACTTTTTCATACTCCGCCTTCAGCTTTTGTTTCGCTCGCAAAACTCTTGTTTTGATTGCTCCTTCTGTCACACCTAAGACATTCGCAATCTCTTGATAGTTTTGACCATGGAAAAAATGAAGAACAATTGGAATTTTATATTTATCCTCAAGTCGATGGATCATTTGATGAAGCTCTCTAGCTTCCTCATCAAAATTGTCCTGAATATAGGTTTGTTGTGTGGCATACTTTTGTAATTCTATTGTTTTCCGCTTCATTTGCTTTTCTTTCCGATAAAAATCTCTAATTACATTTAAGGTAATAGAATAAAGCCATGTCGTAAATTTCCCTCTATTATGTTTATGAATAAAACGATAGACTTTCAAAAACACTTCTTGAGTAACATCTTCCATATGACTGGGGGAGACCCCTATTTGAAAGGCAAATTTCTCAACGGTTTTTAGATGTTGTTCAATTAATTGCTGGAAGGCATCATCATCGCCTTGTTTCGCCCGCTCGATTAATTGTTCTTCCATTTTTATTACCCTCCGTTTTCCAACTCAACTTGTTACGATATTTATTAAACGAACGATTATAACAAGAAGTTTCATTTAATAAAAAAAGAAAAAAGCATCACGGTTGCAATGCTTACTAGAACGACGCTAAGCCCTTCAACTCTATGAATATGCTTGTAGAAGTTCTACAATACATTTGACAGATAGTAATGTTACATAACAATTATAGCTCTAAATCGCTCTTTTGAATAACAGAGAAGTAATAATCTACCTTATGTAATATTTCCTTACAATAATAAGGAAACAGAATAAACCTCAGTTAGTTATAGATGTATATTTCAGTCCGAATGGCTATTGTTAAACATAAATCTATTCCATCTATTCTTACTCAGGTGCATCAGTTAAATCTTCAATATCAGTTGAGCCAAAAATTAATAAAAAAAGCAAAATGATTAGCATGATCCCACCTGTTAATGCCTTCCCATCAAAGCCTGAACTACAGTTAACCGTTTTATTCTTCCCCATTTCCTAATCCTCCTTCTCCATTCGCCTTTGCATCGCCTCAAAGACATCATCAAGAGTCATATCTCCATTCTCCTCAAGAAAATCTGCTAAAGCATTCTGTTTCGCGTTGTTTGGTGTAATATATTTTCCGAGTAATGTTACCGAGACTGCTGGAGAACCACGAAATAACTCAACACTATCAACTTTAAGCTTTCCTGATAATATTAAGGCTGCGGCGATCAGGTCTAAATTTTTCCCTTTAAATAAATCTTGTATGGAGTAAGGTGTGGATATAGGACCCTGCTTATTTGCTGAATTTGGAGGTTGAAATGGTTTTCTGTAATTTCCATACATCATAAAAAACACCCCCTAACCTAATGTATGCTTTAGAGAATGCTTCTGTGATATCGTTTATCTTAAATACTTGTATTTATAGGTAATCATATAAACCACGTATTGAAAGAAACTAAAAAACTAGAATAATCTAGCAAATAATCTAATCATATTTATTGTGAGCGTTTTACACTATGTGTTAGAGGAGAGGAATTAAATGAGCCACAAGCATAATTATTTCGCTTGTGGCTCTCCTCCGTACAGTAACTAAAGTTTTAAAGTCTAATAATAGATAGCCTCTATCTTCTGACATCTCAAGCACTTTTTATAAAATGATTCGTCTTGATAATCGTGACGACAGCTCTTTTGAACATCTTTTAAGTGATTTTCCCAATAATTCAGTTGATCTTTTAAATGATGAATCTTCTCTTGAATATCATCGACCTTCATCGGCAAAACCTCCTATGAACTATTTACTGATAAATTCCGCCTCCAGATTTCTTAAACTGTTCCGCTTTTTCTTGCATTCCTTTTGCAATTGCTTCACTAGACTCCAGTTTGTTTTCTTTTGCATACTGGCGGATGTCGTGAGAAATTCTCATGCTACAAAACTTCGGTCCACACATCGAGCAGAAATGAGCTGTTTTTGCTCCTTCTGCTGGCAATGTTTCATCATGATATTCTAGGGCACGCTCCGGATCTAATGCTAAGTTAAATTGGTCTCTCCAACGGAATTCAAAACGAGCTTTTGATAAGGCATCATCACGTACTCGTGCTCCTGGATGACCTTTCGCTAAATCGGCTGCATGCGCAGCAATTTTATACGTAATAACTCCTTCACGAACATCTTCACGATTAGGCAAGCCTAAATGCTCTTTCGGCGTAACATAGCAAAGCATCGCCGTACCAAACCAACCAATCATCGCGGCACCAATAGCAGACGTAATATGATCATAGCCTGGTGCAATATCTGTCGTTAAAGGCCCTAATGTATAGAATGGTGCTTCGTGACACATTTCAAGCTGCTTATCCATGTTTTCTTTAATTAAATGCATCGGGACATGTCCTGGTCCTTCAACCATGACTTGTACATCATGTTCCAAAGCGAGCTTCGTTAGTTCTCCAAGCGTTTCTAATTCTGCAAATTGTGCTTCATCATTCGCATCGGCAATGGACCCTGGACGAAGACCATCTCCTAAAGAAAAAGCGATATCATACGTTTTCATAATCTCGCAAATTTCTTCAAAGTGAGTGTACAAAAAGTTCTCTTGATGGTGATGTAAACACCATTGAGCCATAATTGAACCCCCTCTGGAAACAATACCGGTGAGCCGTTTTACTGTTAATGGAACATAACGAAGGAGGACTCCCGCATGAATAGTAAAGTAATCAACTCCTTGTTCTGCTTGCTCAATTAGCGTATCGCGGTACACTTCCCACGTTAGATCTTCAGCAATCCCTTTTACTTTTTCTAATGCTTGGTAAAGAGGAACCGTACCAACAGGAACCGCTGAATTACGAATGATCCATTCTCTCGTTGTATGAATGTTTTTCCCCGTTGATAAATCCATCATCGTATCAGCGCCCCAACGTGTGGCCCACGTCATTTTTTCCACTTCTTCTTCAATGGACGAAGAAACAGCTGAGTTCCCAATATTCGCATTAATTTTCACATGAAAATTGCGCCCTATAATCATAGGTTCTGATTCTGGATGATTGATATTATTAGGAATAATCGCTCTACCTCTTGCAACTTCATCACGTACAAATTCGGGGTCTAGATTTTCTCTTATTGCGATAAACTCCATTTCAGGAGTAATGATTCCTTTTTTTGCATAGTGAAGTTGAGTCACATTTTTCCCTTGTTTCGCACGCAATGGTTTACGCTTTAACCCTGGAAAGACATTATCATTTGCACGTGTGTCATTTCCATTAACGTAGCCATTATCTTCAGGCTTAATGTCACGTCCTTCGTATTCTTCAACATCACCGCGTTCCTTGATCCATGCACTACGTAAGGCAGGAAGTCCTTTTGTAATATCAACTTCATAATCATGATCGGTATACGGACCGCTTGTGTCATAGACACGGACTGGAGGGTTCTCTTCTTCTCCGGCTGAACCGGTTGTAGCACTTAATTCGATTTCTCGCATTGGTACTTTTATGTCAGGCTTAGAACCTTGAACATAAACTTTCTTACTACCAGAAAAGCTAGACATGATGGAAATGTTTTTCTCGTTTAATGAGGGTGTGGACATCGAAATCTCTCCTTTTTTTTAAATAGAAAGGACGAGATCTAGAACATAAAAAGAAGGAAGTATGAAGATACATAAAAAAGCCGGGTACCAAATAATTTGGTTGGACCCGGCTAAATGATAGAAGTATGATCATAATGAAACATTCTAAACTTCCCCACGCTGGTATGAGCCAGATCAGGTCCAAAGGGTCAACAATCTTTACCGTTCTTGTTTCTCAGCCCAACTTATTGGACTCCCCTAGTTAATTCTATTAAGTTTGTATTCTTTACTAGTATATAGTAAAGAGATGACTAATAAAATACTTTTTTCATTTTAGCCCTAAATACCTATTTGAACCTTTAAGAGAATGTTGATTCAATTACAAGACATAATCTGCTAAGACAGTTTGCACTTCATATATATTTAAACTCTTATTGAATTGCTTTTGGATAGGGGTTGAACTTCCCGACACCCAAATTTTCAGCTCTGCATCTAAGTCAAAGTTTCCTGCTGTTTCAACACTAAAATGAGTAATGTTTTTATAAGGAATGGAGTGAATTTCTACTTTTTTCCCTGTCACTCCTTGTTTGTCGACAAGAATCAAACGCTTATTTGTGAAGAGAAACAAATCGCGAATCAGTTTGTACGCTCTTTCAATGCTCTCACCTTTTGTTAAGACTCTTGTAAATTCTTTTTCCACCTCACCAATACTTACTTCTGATGCATTTCCCATTAATCCATCAAATAACCCCATATGTTAAAACCTCCCATGTGATCAACTGGTAACTCTAATAGAATCATACCATAATTTACCTTTATTCCTAGCCTATTAAACACCGACATTAGTTACGATCTAGTTTTATGATACTGTTTTTATGTGAATAATATCTCAACAAGGAGGAGTATTTTATGAAACCAAAAATACTAGTCTATATGAGAGTAGACGACCGCGTAATCAAAGAGTTAGAAAAAGATTTCCACATTACAAGCTTTCAAAATCATGAATACATCGGAAATCGAACCTTTGACCAAGCATTAAAAGAAGCCGATGGAATCATTGGTCTAGCCTTAAAGGTAAACAAAGAATTATTAGATTTAGCTCCAAACCTTAAAATTGTTTCTAATGTATCCGTTGGCTATGATAATTTAGATATTGAAGAACTTACTAAACGAAAGATAATGGCCACCAATACACCTGGCGTTCTTGATGATACTACGGCCGATGCTATTTTTGGAATTATGCTTTCAACAGCAAGACGAATTCCAGAGTTAGATCAGTTTGTAAAGTCAGGTAAGTGGGATATCTCTTTACAACCAAACCAATATGGGGTAGATGTACACCACAAAACGTTAGGGATAATTGGCATGGGTAAGATTGGTCGTGCGATAGCCCAAAGAGCGCATTTAGGCTTCGGAATGAACATCCTCTATCATAATCGTTCAAGGAATAAAGAAGCTGAAAATATTTATAATGCTACATACTGCGAGCTTGATGAACTTTTAAAACAATCAGACTTTGTTTGCTTAATGGTTCCATCAACGAAAGACACGAACAAAATGATAGGGGCTGCCGAATTTAAGAAGATGAAGAAATCTGCTATCTTTATAAATGGTTCGCGTGGGAAAAATGTTGACGAGGATGCCCTTTATCATGCCCTTTCAAATGGAGATATTCATGCAGCTGGGATCGATGTGTTTACAGAGGAGCCGACAAATCCGAATAATCCATTGCTTCAATTAAAAAACATTGTCACTCTTCCTCACATCGGTTCATCTACGACAGAATGCGAATATGGCATGTCAAAGCTCGCAGCGGAGAATTTGCATGCAGGTTTGAGTGGCAAGAAGCCGCCATCTTTACTAAATGAAGATGCTTCGGGAAAAGAGAAATAGCGATCATCTTTTTTGTATTAAACATAATAGCTACAAATGGAGTAACTGAACTACTAAAAAACCGGCTACGTGTTCATAGCAGGTTTTTAGTAGTTCTCAATTGAAGAGTGATGACATTTACCGATTTTGCAAATACGTTTCAAGTATATGTTTAACATGTTCTGCATCTTCAGACCTTATTACATAGTGGTCACCCTCTAAATCAGCAGATAGATTTTGTACGCCTTGCGTTTTCAAGAAACCAACGACATCTTCTACACCTTCTGATTCTGTCAATAGAATTTTCTTTCCAACATATTCATCATTCACATATACATCATAGGCATCATGAGCATCTTTGACTGATTCTGAGTCCGAATGAAAGAGACCAAAAAGAGGAAACTGTTGACTCCCCGTACTAGCTCCGGTGTTGCTATTATAAATCGGCATTTGTTCAACTCCTTCCTGATTTTTTCTTAGTTTGTACCAATTGTCTACCTGAATATGTGTAGAACGAGCATTTCTTATGAAAATTTAGTAGACCATTAAAAAAAACGAACTTGAGGGTACCCAAGTTCGTCATTTGAATTACAATACAGTTTGTTTTTTAATTTCATTTGCTAAATCTGTAAAAGCTTTCTCTAAACGATCTTTAGCTTCTTGCTCAATCGTCGTACTTCCATCTTCTCCACGCTCAATGCAAGTATCCAATGTGAATACACCTTTAATCATGTTTTGTGCGCCGAGTGAGGATAAGACTGGTTTTAAACTATAATCAATTGCTAATAGATGAGAAATGGTACCACCGAGCATGAGCGGCAACACAATTTTATTCTCCAACCCTTTTTGCGGTAATAAATCTAAATACGTTTTTAAAATCCCTGTAAACGACGCCTTGTACACTTGACTTGCAACAATAACAGCGTCAGCTTCTGCAACCTTGGCATTCGCTGCTAAAATCGCTTCACTATTGTATTTTGCTAAAATTAAATCTTCAGCGGGTATGTCGATTACATGTAGTTCTTCGACTGTTAAGCCTTTCTCACTAAGAAAATTATAAGCATAATCAATAATCCCTTTTAGTCTTGTTGTTTTAGAAGGACCACCTGAAATAATTACGATTTTTGCCATCTTGTATCACACTCCTGTACTTATAATCCCAATTTCATCGAATTTATATTAGTTCAACTGAGGAATAACTAACACTACTTACTGTATTTCACTCTCGGTTTTGTGTCAAATTATACATCTTAAGCTAAAATGTGCTGACTGTATAGAACATTAATTTTTTATTTATACCCTGAATAGTCCACTCCCATCTACTTATTTTTCATAAAATAAACTATGAATAATTAGAGGTGATAAGATTGAGAAAAAACTATTTACGCTGGACAGAAATACCTTACGCAGGGGAAACAAGACCACCCAATAATCCCGTTACCCCTTCGGCAGGTTCATGGTCTTTATTTTATTTAAAACGAGGTCAAGATGGTGATTTCCTTGATCCAAATGGAAGGAAACTAAGACTGCCTATAACACACCCCAATCATATTGATTTTGATAAGGAGTTACGTGTTTTCCAAAATACATTAAAAAAAATTACACCAAAACAAAAGAAGATTGGGATCTACTATGGAACAGGCGGGCCCACCAAACAATGGACACCAGTTTTTGACCGATTAATTGATACGTATAGTCGTCCTTTTTAAAATTATCGGCTTACAGATTTGCTTTTCCTTGGTTGATAGATTCTTTTTTGCACCACCTTATTTGAACTTCTCACAAGAATCAAAAGCAAGACGCACAACTCTGCTAACATTCCGACTGATTGGGCTAACGCACCGATCATCCCATTCCAATTTGGGGCCAACCCTGACACAATCAATAAAACAATAAACGTTAACCCTAAATTAGCCGATTGAGAGAGAACCATTACTTTTGTTTCACTTCGTAACATTAACAAGCCATTACAAAAGTCAACAAAAGGAAAAACAAGTGTCATCAACATAAACACTTTCAGGCTCTGTAAACTCGCTTCTACTAAACGATCATTCGCTCCTAAGACGACCTCAATGAAAAAGGCACCTATAGGAGTAAAACAAAAAATAGCTAACAACACAGTCGGAATAAATCCAACCATCATCGTAAATTGGTTAACTTTTTGAGGATGATCTTTATAAAAAGTAAGAACGATTTGATGAGTATAAGTAAAGAAGCTTAAAAATAGCTGTGTAATACTTAATGCAATAGCATAAGACGCAATTGCTAGTTCAATCTCATTCGTCTTACCTAAGAAGACATTAATCACAGGACCAACCATAACAATGAC
Organism: Halalkalibacter lacteus; assembly: GCF_036663595.1. Classification (NCBI taxonomy): domain Bacteria; kingdom Bacillati; phylum Bacillota; class Bacilli; order Caryophanales; family Bacillaceae; genus Halalkalibacter; species Halalkalibacter lacteus. Next base: position 64,734 of record NZ_JAWRVL010000012.1, on the reverse strand, counting down.
AAGAGATGATAAAATTAGCGGTGTATAAAAACGAAAAATAGGTTCTTTTTTCGTAATTCGATGGTTTTCTTTTTTCTGAACCATTTTCTTTACTAAAACACGCCCCTCTAAAAAGCTAATGAGACTCTCAACCATCATCCCGGCCAAAAAGATAATTGCCCCAGTTTGAGCAGTAATGTAACCTATATGAATAAACACTAATGATAATAGATACATAACAATTAACCGAATAACCATGCCGATCGTTAACCATTTTGTTTGCTTGTTTAAGATAATGACCCCTTGAAACAAGCAACGAATGGCAGAGAAAAACGTGACAATGATTAGTATTTGATAGACGTTTACAATTTGATCAATCATAGTCGGATCTGCACCGAATAAACGAGAAAAGATCCATCTCCCAATAGGTGTATACGCAATGGTTGCCGAGATCATCATCAGACTAGATACTACATAAACTGCCACCATCGACATTGCCTTAAACGACACTTTATCGCGTACTAATGCTGAACATGTATTACGTAATAACACACCTAAACGTTCCATAATCGCAAATAAGCTCATCGCAATGGCATAACTTGCAATAATCGTTTCCGCATTTTCTCCCCTCGTTAATGTCCCATTGATAATCATATGAGATAACGTAACTAAACTAGCCGACAAACCAAGTGGAACAAAAAACAATAAAATGTTTCTCGTGGAAAGTCCTCTCTCTAGCTGCTCACCCATAGTTCCCATCTTCTTTCTATTAATTTAGTAAAATCACGCTTCCCTTCAACTAACAACGTTGTTACAAGAAGCATTTATTATGAAGCATCTCTCAATTCCCCTTAACCATGAATACTAAGACAAGCCAAAAACCGAACTCGTTCGGACACTTCGATACCCGATGCATTTATAAGTATTCTATCACACTGCAACAAATTGCCATACGCCTATTAATCAAATAGCAGGAAAGTCCATGTAAGCTGATAAAGAAATCCATGGTTTCAGTAAAGATTTCCATTTATTCTTAATAAACACTCAATAACCTGAAAAATGAAAAGGAGGAATGTCCCTTGGAGTCTAGCTCAATTGTAAAGCAGCACATTGTTAAACATAAATGGCAGTATTTTCTTGGTGTGATCTTATTGTCCATCTCTTGTTTATTTCAACTCCTTATCCCTGTTCTTTTGGAACGGTTCACAGATAGTATTCAAGACTTTACCCTCTCAACAGATCTCCTCCTTACATTAGCTTTAAGTGTTATTGCTGTAGGATTCGGTGTGGCTTTTTTTCGCACGTGCAGTCGGATTTATATTTTCCGGTTATCTAGAATGTTAGAAAAACGCGTGAGACGTCGTCTTTTTACACATTGGATGAAACTGCCTTCGCAATACTATAACAAACAGCGAATTGGCGATTTAATGTCTCATGCTATCAATGATGTCAACATCATTCGCGAAGTAGCTATGGGAGGGGTCTTTCTATCCATTGAGGTAGTCATCCTTATTACTGTTGCTGTTACAGCGATGGCTTTTTCGATCAATGTTTGGTTAACATTGCTTGTTATCCTTCCACTGCCAGGATTAACGTACTTAGCCTATAAATTTCGCTATCAAATTCAAGATCGCTCAACAAAAGTTCAAGAAGCGATCAGCAATTTGACGAGTACAGTTCAAGAATTTCGCTCCGGAATTCGAGTGGTGAAAGCGTATAGTCAAGAAAAGCACGAATTAGCGAAGTTTGAAGAAGACAACGATAAAAATGTTTATGCGAATAAACGATTAATTCAAACGAATTCCCTTTTTAATGCTGTTAGTATCGCGATTGTTGGTGTGAGCTATCTGATCTCAATCTTCTTAGAAGCAATGCTTGTTATGAATAACACGATTTCACTTGGAGAATTTGTCGCTTTTAATACGTATTTATCTTTGCTTATTGCTCCCGTTGAAAATCTTGGGAAAGTGTTTAATATTCTTCAACGTGGATGGGCAGCTAATTTTCGATTACGAAAAATCTTAACTACTGAGTCTGAAGTAAAAGATGAGAAAGACATTCCTCACGTAACCATTGAAGGCGACATTCACATTCAAAATCTCAGCTTTTCTTATCCTGGAAGTAATGAAATTACTCTAAAAAATATTAACTTAGACGTCCCCAAAGGAAGCAGTCTTGCGATTGTAGGAAGAGTTGGCAGTGGCAAAACAACACTTGTGAACCTGCTATTACGAATGTATAACCCTCCAAAAGAGACTATTTTCATTGATGGACATGATTCATTTCAAATTCCATTAAAAACACTGAGAAAATCAATTGGGATCGTTCCACAGGAGAACTTTCTCTTTTCATCAACAATTGGAGAAAACATTGCCTTTGACCCGGTCCCCTATACAAATAACCAAGTTGTAGAAGTATCAAAACTTGCTCAAGTTCATCACAACATTATTGAGTTCCCTAACCAATTTGAAACCGCTTTAGGAGAACGAGGAATTTCATTATCAGGTGGACAAAGACAAAGAATTAGCATTGCTAGAGCACTTATAAAAGATGCTTCTGTACTTGTTTTTGACGATAGTTTATCAGCTGTAGACGCAGAAACAGAAGAAAAAATTTTACAAGGAATGAAAAAGAAAATGAACGGCTGTACAACGATCATCGTTAGTCATCGAATTTCTTCTATTAAACATGCTGACCAAATTATCGTCATGGATCAGGGAGAAATTGTTGAACGTGGTACACACGAAAGTCTGATTCAAAAAAACGGGATTTATCAGAGCGTGTACGAAAAACAAACATTGCCACATCTAGAAGAATCGAAACGAAAGCTACCCCAGTTCAAAATAAAGAGAATTAGGAGGTAACTGGTGAACATACATGAGGAGAAACAGTCCGCAAGTGTCGTCGATCGTCAATTATTAATGAAGCTATTAGCTTTTGCAAAGCCCTATTGGAAGAAAATTGCGATTTCCTTTTTTTTAGCAGCTTTATTTGTTGGTGCCACGTTAGCTCAGCCGTATTTGATTAAAGTAGCGATTGACGATTATTTAACCGTTCAAACGTCCACTCAAGACAGTTTTCAAGGATTTATGTTAATTGCCGTTGTCTTTTTACTAACTGTAGTGTGCGCCGCGCTTCTAACCTATTTTCAAGACAGATTGTTACAGTTTACCGGTCAATCAATCATTTTTGACATTAGACAAAAGATCTTCCGTCATCTTTCCAAAATGCACATGCAATTCTTTGATCGTAACCCAGTCGGCAGACTAGTAACAAGGGTCACTCATGATACGGAAGCGTTAAACCAGCTTTACTCACAAGTCATCGTAAACCTCGTTAAAGAAGTATTAATTTTAATTGGGATTATCGCGATTTTGTTACACATGAGTGTGAAGCTTACATTACTTAGTTTTACCGTCATCCCCATTTTGATTGTGATGGTTATCTTCTACAAAAAGCTCATTCGTCAAGCCCATAGGTATACGCGCCTCCTGCTTTCTCGCTTAAATTCAAACTTAGCAGAGAATTTATCAGGAATGCGTATCATTCAGCTATTCACGAGAGAAAAGAAACAAATTGAACAATTTGATCAATTAAATGAAGAACATTACCGTGCTGGGATGCGTGCGACGATTGTGAACTCTATTTTCAACCCGGCCATAGGTTTTCTTGGAAATGTAGCACTTGCCGTTATTATTTGGTACGGTGGAATCGCTATATTAGATAACGCCCTGACATTTGGGGTTGTGTATGCCTTTACTCATTATATCCGTCAATTTTTTCAACCGTTAATGGCACTTGCGGATCGTTATAATCAAATCCAAACAGCCTTTGCCTCAGCAGAACGAGTATTTGAAATGATTGAGGAAAAACCAGAAATTACGAATCATCCAAATGCTGAGCTTTTGCCAGAGAAAATTAATGGTCAGATCAATTTTGAACACGTTTGGTTTGCCTATCAAGAACCTGAATGGGTGCTAAAAGATATTAGCTTTCGCATCAAACCGGGGGAAACCGTTGCATTTGTCGGCGCAACTGGTGCAGGAAAAAGTTCCATTATTAACTTAATCAATCGATTTTACGATATCCAAACAGGTACGATTAAAGTAGATGGGATGGATGTAAAGCAAGTCAAAGTTGAAGATTTGCGAACAAAAGTTGGGGTCATTCAGCAGGATCCATTTATCTTCACAAGAACGGTTCTCCACAACATTCGTCTGCACCTTAACCTTAGCGAAGAGGAAGTAAAAAAAATGACATCGTTAATAGGGCTTGATGACTTTATCTCAAGCTTACCTGAAGGGTACCAGACGTTACTCGGCGAACAGGGTTGTCATATTATCAAGCGGCCAACGACAACTTTTATCGTTCTTACGTGCCTTAGTATTCAACCCTGATGTGTTAATTTTAGATGAAGCAACGGCAAACATTGATACAGAAACAGAAGAACTTGTTCAACAAGCACTAAAACGGATTTCAAAGAACCGAACAACCATTATCGTTGCCCATAGACTCTCAACGGTTCAGCATGCAAATCGAATTATTGTAATGGATAAAGGAGAAATTCAAGAAACAGGTAATCATCACCAGTTACTGAAACATAAAGGAATTTATTACAGGCTCCATCAAATACAAAATAAAGAGTCCATAACAAACAATAGCGTCGTTTCTTCAAATGTGTAACTTATTTTCTTGGGAGTGTCTCCTTTGTTTTGTGTCGCTTGGCAAACTCAGTGGGCGACACTCCTACCACTTTTTTTAAAATCCGACTAAAATAAAACTCATCTTGAAAGCCGACACTTTGAGCAATTGATTTCAAGCGAAAATCAGAAAGGACGATTAATTCTTTCGCTCGATCCATTCGGACATGTCGCAAGTAATCCATTGGACTGTAACCGATATACTTCTTAAAAAGCCTTGAATAATGACTAACACTCATTCCAGCTTGCTTAGCTAAAGCATCTACCGTAATATTGTCTTGATAATGAGCGGTTAAATAATCAACCGTCGCATCAATCGCATTCGTTGTATTACCTGTGATTTTTTGCGACCTGAAATCTTGAATGATCGTTAACAGTAAATCTAGAAACAGCAGCTTCCGTTTCATCGCAACTGTTGCCCCTCTTTTCTTCCTCAAAGTATGAATTTGTTCAATTAAGTTCATTACGTGCGGCGGATTTTGAATATTATACATACCCGATAGAGGAAAAGGAATGTCTGTTTCCTCACTAAAGTTCCATTTTTCTTTATCAACAAACGCAGCAGCATACGTAAAGCGGATAAAATAATATTCAAGCGGATCATCTGGATCCGTCGACCGTTCACAAATCATACTCGGCTCAAAGAAAAACAACTTCCCAGCTTCGACTGGATAGCTTGTTCCATTTATAATAAACTCACCCTTCCCCTTTGAAATAAACCAAAGAGAATAAAAGGATTGCTGTCTTTTGGGATGATACCAAGTCGGTTCACATACTTTATAGCCCACTAGAGTGATAGAAAAGACTAAGCGATTTAGTTTCCATAGGACTTCTCCTGTTTTGTTCATGGCCGGGTTCCTTTCAGAAGATTAGTATTAATTAGTGTATTGTTAATCAGATAACTTTATGTCAGCCTATCAATAACAACGTTGTAAATTAATATAACAACTTTAATATGAGTTCATAATGTTCTGTAACTAATGAAACATCAAGATAGTTAATGTTGTTATTGGTTAACAAGCACTTGAATCATTATACCAAACTATAATGATCTTAATTTAATACTAATCGAGTAGGAGGAGACGACTAGCCTCCTACCTCTCACAACACCATACGTCTGGTTCCGTATACGGTAATTCACTTAGGTTTAACGAAAGTGGTGTATCTTCTATCTATCCAATAGACTTTTCAGCTTTTAATTACTCCAAAATTCTAAGTTGAACGTCGTGTTAAGAAAAATATAGAATAAAAAAAGGCCCGTTGTAAAAGTGTATTTTACGAACGGGGACCATAATAATAAGTTGCCTGTTTCTATAAATATGACTCATAACACATGTAAACTCGTGACCTACCTAAGATAGTCTATACGAAATTCAGTCTATAACCCTTTTCTACACATATCTCTATAGCCCCCATAAACATTCGCTTATTTCAATTACAATTTACACTGAGAGGACAATTATAGACTCGCAAGCTAACTACAAACCAGCCTACAGCTCGGCTTGGTATAGAATAAGTAGGTGCTTCTATTTTCCCTGTCTATTGGAGTCGCGTGATGACAAGGTGTGCTGAAACAGGCGTTGTACCTGCTGCTGTTCCAGCGTAAGGGGTAATGGTTAGTGCAATAGGATTGATAGCAGGATTTCGTACAGTGAGGATTGTATTGTCAGTGGTCGTTTGCACAAGGGCCATTCCTACTATCTGAGAAGTCCCAGTTGCTCGCCCGACCACCGTATAGGGTTGTTCAATGTCATTGAGAGTTAAAACCAGTTGGCCCGGTTCGTCCACACTCACCTGAAACAAGACCTGATATGTGCCTATTTCAGCCAAGTTAAATTGATCGGCACTAATGCGGGAAATCAACCCCCCGGGACTAATGGGTCCATTTTGCGGAAAATCTACATCTCCACCGGTAGCAACTGTTGCTGCATTATCAGGGGGCATCAACGCATAAAAATCGGCGAAAGCTAAGACTCCTCCAGCTGCTCCTTGTTCTCCTTGGGGTCCTGCTGGCCCGGTAGCTCCTACTGGTCCCTGTGCTCCTCGTGCTCCTCGTGCTCCTCGTGCTCCTTGGGGTCCTGCTGGCCCGGTAGCTCCCCGTGGACCAGGCGGACAGATGCATTTTTGTTTTTTCGCTTTTGGTACCGGATAAATTGGACAGCATCCACTATATTTTTTTCCAGCAAAAAACAAGTATATCATCTCCTCATCTTCTATTGTTTGAATAGTGTTTTTCTGATTATAAGAAACTAACTTCCCGTTTAGAGTTGAGAAAGTTGAATATTCTTATGGATGACCCCGTCACTCCTTACTTTTCTATAAAAAAAAACCTGAAAGTAGAGATAGAGAATCTTTTTGACATAGTATTTTATATGCTTGTATAGGAATAAAAGTGACAAATAAACGTAGTAGGCTTCAACACATTTATAACAATAGTCTTTAAAAGTCTAAAAAAGAGAAAAACCAAAGAAGAACTTCTTACACAGTTCGAGCCCAGGCGCATAAAAACAGGATAGTGATTATCCTATCCTATTTTTCGTATATTCACTTTGGATGAATACCGCCAAAAGGTCTGTTAACGAGCGCCATTGATAACCTTTGGAGAGCACAAAAACAATGAAAATCAACTTCTACACAAAAATCAGTTTCCTCTAAACGAAAAGCTTCACAAATAGATTTTGCTAAACAACCATTTTCATCAATAGGACGAAACAATGACAATATCCCACAACAAGAAGCTTTACAAACCTCTTCTATCTTAAATATACTAGTCTCAAAACATCCAAAGCAATCATCCTCAACATCCCCTACATTTCCAAAAGCTTTAAACGGTGTAAAGTCTTTATTGAATAAGATAAGTGGCGTGATAACTCTATCTGAAGTACATTCATGCTTTTTTTGAATCCTGTCGATCTTTATTACAGTCCTACATAAACTATTTGACAAGTTTAAGCATTCTTTTACGATCACAGCTTCCTAAACTTCCTTCTAGCGTATCTGCTTTTTCTCGGCTAAATACCGAGCGTAACGGATCATTTGCTTTGCAACATCTAACTCAAGAGAAAAAGTAGGAGGAGTACCAGGCCTCCAATTCACTTCAAAAATCCAGATTTTATGGTTTTTATCCAAACCGACATCAATGCCAAGTTCATCTAATCTATTATCATACAAACTGTCGAAGTGTTTTGTGAAATTCGTGGAAAATACTTCCAAATACCTTTTTATATTATAATATTCATTATCAAACTCCTGTTTAATAAATTCTTCAAACATCATTGTATACCCACCATTACTTAAATTAGCGACAATCCCTTGTTGAGCAATACATGGAAAAATTGTAGTTAAGCGCCATTCTCCTTCAGCATTTTTTTGTGTATGCAAGCGAAAGTGAGTAGCCAAACCTCTTTTGGTTTTCGAATTAATAAATACCTGTGCAAAATAAGACATATTTTTAATAAGATCCTTAATAAAATTTTCAAATTCAGTTCTATTCATTACTAACGTCTTCTTATTTTGTTGCACATTTATCCTTTTTCCATTTCCACTAATATAGAGAATATTTTGTCCTTGATGTCCATTTAGTGGCTTTATAACAATTTCATTGTAATGGGTAAGAAACTTCAGCACATCTTGAGGTTTAGTAATCTCAAGATAGGGAATTAAATATTGAGCAAATAAATTTGCGTTCTTTATTTTATAATAAACATCCAGTTTATTCCCTATTGAATGGCTTGTAAACGGAATGATCTCACGTAATCTATCAACAATCTCCTCCTGTTTTTCCGTTTGCGGCGGACTAGAATTGTAGATGACATCAGGAAAAGGTACCTTTTTTTGGATCCATTGTCCGTTCTCATAAACCCACCCTTTGATGTTTCGTTCATTAAAATTGACACGGGCAGGTGAGAAAAAATAAAAGTTTACTCCCTCCATTTTTGCGGCAGCCGCATAAGCATAGGATTTAAATACCGTTCTTGGGTCTTTGCGGTGTGACAACATCCCTACCGTTACCAATATTCATTGACCTCCCTTCACTCTAAATCTGTTCCAAGTGAAAATGAATTTCTTTTGCAGCGTTTTGAGCAATTTTTTTTGCTTCAGTTAATGTGTCAGCTGAAGCTAATACGTAACCACACCTATGCCCCATTGATAAAGGCGGAGTCAAAAACGCTCCTTTACGAGGTTTAATATATACTTCTTCTACTCCCGCGTGACGTAACGCTCGCTGTTTTCCTGTTACTTTTCTCAACCTTCCTTTTGAATTTACTACCATGTAATGTGCATAAACAAATTTTGAGTGTTGTTTACGAAGCGAAGCGGTCTGCCCGGTATATAACTGAATCGTTTCTTCAACCAGATTTATACCATATGCTTCCTCAATAAGCCGGTTCATCACACCTCCTGAAATTCTCGGATTGATTTCAATTAATTTCCATTGATGATTAACATACTTCAACTCTAAATGAAACGTTCCATTCTGCATGTTAAATGCTTTTACAACCGTATCTACTACATATTCAAGACTTTCTTTTAAATTTTTTTCAACTGTGGCCAGCAGCCCATACCCAGTCACAATAAAACGATCTAGTTTGGAAATTTCTTGTTCAATTACTGCAACAAGATGCCCCTTACCGTTTTGTACTAAAACTTCTAACAAAAATTGGGGTCCATCTAAAAATTCTTCAAGAAGAACTGGTTGATTACGGTATTTATCCTTTATCGTTTGAACGGCTTTCAATAATTGCCGCTGATCTTCTACATACAAGACATCCTTGGAACCTGTTGATATAGGTGCTTTCACAATCAAAGGTAAAGAAGAATTGTACTTGGTAAGGTGAACGGCCTTATTCACATTCCGATTAATCACTGTATAAAAAGGAGAAAGTGATAGACCTTCTAAAGCTTTCCGCGTTTGAATCTTATCCTCCATTTTTGAAATAGCATGTATGTCAAATAATGAGTCACAATACAACGCTGACAGTTGAGCTGCGATTTGAACAAATGGGTCAACAAAACTAAGTACAGCAACGATCTGTTTCCCTTGTCTTTGAAGAAAATGTATCTTTTCCTTTAAGAGATTGATCTCCATTTTGTTCACATAATACATCTGATGTACATCAGGAAATTCAGTTCGTTGTGTCAAGAACCTCTTTTTTTTGGTGAAAAGTACTGTTAAGTAGCCAAGTCGCTCAGCGGCCTTTATCGCTTCCCTGCTTGAACCTGATTTATTTGTATCAATGAATACAATAGTCCGCATGATCCCAACTCCTGTAAGCGTTCCCTCCTAGATAACTAAAGTGATGATCAAAACAATCTTTACGGGAACGCCAAAAGTAATATTATCGATTTCTTCTAAAGAGTTTGAAATAGAATAAATTTTTTACACTATCGCCCCTCTTCATGTATATTAACCTGTCAAACTAAACTATGGTTAGGACAAAAAATCGGAGCAAGTCCCCAGAAAAGTTTCTAATTTTGGGCTCAAACAGTAGCATTTATATACAGATAAATAGGCTAAGAAATCATTCTTCCCTAACCCTTAAATCATTTCATATCTCATATAGACCAATCACTTTTTCATTATCGCTCTGGTTAATCCAAAAAACAGCCTAAAATTCCAACTCTCTCTATCTCATTTTTTAAAACATATAATTTATAGAAACCCTGCATATGTATTGAGTTAGAAACTATTTTAAAAGGAGTATATTATGAAAATCCTTTATATTCCCTCCGGCTATGGTCAAATTTATCAATCATTTGATCAATCAATCAATCGAGCCTTAACGAAATTAGGTCATCCAGTTTCATGTATTTCCTTGTTTGAAGAACAAAAGCTTAAAAATGCAGTAAATTCCTTTAAGCCTGATGTATGTATAACGATGATCGGGTTTAAAATGCCCACTACCACCATAGAATGGTTGAAAAAAATAGGAATTAAACTTGCTGTTTGGATGACAGAAGATCCTTATTATATCGATCAGAGTCTCAAACTTATCGATCATTATGATTACGTGTTTACTATTGATAATGCTGCTTTGAAGCTGTATAAAGAAGCTGGTCATCAGCATGCGTATTACTTACCACTTGGGACAGATCCCGAAATCTATTATCCAACCACTCCTGCAAAAGAATATGATATCTGTCTAGTTGGTTATCCATATCCTGAACGTGTTAAAATGATTCATTTTCTTTTAGAAAAAACCAATTTTTCAATCCAAGTTGTTGGCTCACAGTGGGAAAAAAAGTTAGGAAAGGTAAAGCACTCCTCTAAATTAACTATCCATTCTCGTTGGGTTCCGCCAATTGACACTAAAAATCATTACAATCGTGCCAGTATCAATCTTAACACTCATCGTCCTTTTAATTTAAAACAAAATAAAAACACAAGAGGAGTCGTAAATGAAAGCATTAATAACCGTACTTTTGATATCGCAAGCTGTGGAGCTTTTCAATTAATTGAATTTAAACCCGATTTACCGCAGCATTTTTTTTCTGGAAAGGAGATCGTTTCTTTCAATAACAACGATGAACTACTAAAAAAAGTAAAATATTATTTAAGACACTCCAACAAACGTCAGGAAATAGCTGCTAATGCTAGAGAGAAAGTACTAAATAATCATACATTTGTACATCGAATGAATAACATGGTGAACATAATCAATAATTCTTGAAATCCTCTTATAAAAAAGAGTTATGTATAAAATAATTTGAAACATCCTCGAAGCACTGAGCTAAGCCGTCACTATCTTTTAAAGCCTGTTATGAGCTATTTTCTCATAACAGGCTGGCCAACGAGCAGGACATTGCCCTCCCCTTACCTAATCGTACTTTTGAGACAACTCCCTTTTTAGAATAATTAAATTCTATCTCTTAACTCTCGTAATCGTGCACTTATAGTTGTTCCTGTATCATAACTCTTACAATCCTCATTATCATCTATAGTTAAAGCTACTTGTTGATTTTGTAATAACTTTATGAAAAGGACAACTTCCATTTTCTCAGTGATTTTATTAAAGTGCCCATACTTATCAAACTTTTTTAATAAGTCTACTTCATTAATAAATGCTGCTAACAATTTACAATCAATCGGCTCATTAAAGAATTCGAAATTAATTTGGGAATGTGAGCAACGATCTGCTCCAAACCCTTTTTTCGCACGCTCTCTTCTTTCAACAACAGTATTTTTGAGGCTGGAGAAAGCAGTATCAGTCGGATTAACCAATTCTACTGTTTGATTACAGCTAAACGGAACATCTACATGATAGTCGCGGATATAACCACTTCGATCAGAATATTGAATGTTCTTGTGAATGAAACCTGTGATAAATAAACTTACGAAACCAGGACCTGAAAGGGATGGAACTGCTTTACATTGTGTTAAGGAAACATTTTTACGGATATTTTTGATTTCACTTGCTGGAGTTGGGAGGTGAATATCAGCCTCGACATTAGCTGTTAATTCAATTTCAGCTAAAGCAACAGCCGTATCAATTACAGGAACATTTAATTCATTGCCTTCTAGATCAAAATCGACGGACGTACAATCAATAGCTGTTACCTTTGCTAGATCACCTGGTTTTTGTGGCGGGCACTTTTCATGTACCATTGCGTGCTTTTTAGGTGCCATATGCTTCTTTTCAGTTTTAGGACTATTTATAAAACCGAGATTAGTTTTCACAAAATTATTCATATAGTTTTTCATTTCCATCACTCCTTAATTTTTTACCAAAAAGTCATCTAAAAAAGTATTAAACTTTTTGACATACTTTTTTATATGTTTATTGAGAAAATGTGAGTGGACAAATGTGGTGGGCTTCAGCACATTTTCAACCATTATTTGTATAAAACCAAGAGACGAAGCCGAATTCTAAAAATACCAGTTACCCCCAATTAGAACACATACGCTTTACAAATAACTATAAAAAACAGATAAAGCGCTACATTATAAAGCAATTTTTAAAGAATTAAGTAGACAGAGTGCAATCGTTAAAAATAAGGTATCTCAAAAAATGAGATACCCTATTAACAAAATGACTAAATTCTGTCTCTTAACTCTCGTAATCTCGCACTTACAGTTGTTCCTGTAGCATCACCATTATCGTTACAATTTTCACCTAATGCTACTTGCTGATTTTGTAACAGCTTTATGAAAAGTACTACTTCCATTTTCTCTGTAATTTTATTGAAGCTTCCGCACTTATCAAATTTCTTTAATAGGTCTACTTCATTAATAAATGCTGCTAACAATTTACAATCGATCGGCTCATTAAAGAATTCAAAGTTAATTTGAGAATGTGTGCAGCGGTCTGCTCCATGCCCTTTTTTAGCTCGCTCTCTTCTTTCAAACACAGTATTTTTGACGCTAGGGAAAGCTTTATCAGTCGGATTCACTAGTTCTACTGTTTGATTACAGCTAAAAGGAACATCTACATGATAGTCGCGGATATAACCACTTCCATCAGAATATTGAATATTCTTGTGGATGAAACCTGTGATAAATAAACTTACGAAACCAGGGCCTGAAAGTGATGGAACTGCTTTACATTGTGTTAAGGAAACATTTTTACGGATATTTTTGATTTCACTTGCAGGAGTTGGGAGATGAATATCTGCCTCAACATTAGCTGTTAATTCGATTTCAGCTAAAGCAACAGTTGTATCAATTACAGGAACATTTAATTCGTTACCTTCTAAATCAAAATCAACGGACGTACAACCAATAGCCGTTACCTTTGCTTGGTCACCTGGCTTTTGTGGCGGGCACTTTTCATGTGTCATAGCGTGTTTTTTGGGTACCATACGCTTCTTTCCGGTTTTGGGACTATTTTTAAAACCGTAATTGGTTTTAACAAAACTATTGTTATAGTTTTTCATTTACATCACTCCTTATTTTTTTTATCAAAAAGCAATCTAAAAAGCAGAAAACTTTTTGACATACTTTTTTATATGTTTAATAAGGAAATGTGGTTGGACAAATGTGGTAGTCTTTAGCACATTTAAATCTGATTACAAAAGTTGATAATCGCAAACTACTATTCCTTCCTTTTTCGGTTGATCCACAATAACAACCGGCATGTGTTGAGCCATCATCAAAAAGGTTACATTCAACTACCAACGTACATTTAGGAAGGTCTTCCTTGCTTTATAAATTACCTCTTAGTATTGAATTACCTATTTAAACTACAAGTACACACCAACAATTAAGTCAAACCATATAATATAGCAAGGGTTGGAAGGGAGGAAAATACTATAAAATCTAAATTATTTCTTATACTAAGTCTTCATCGCTCAGGATCTAGTGCTACTGCTGGGGCGTTATACCACTTAGGGGTTAATATGGGCGAACAACTATTAGAAGAAAATTCAGGAAATCCTAAAGGTCATTATGAAAACATTGATATAATGGAATTTAATGATATGATTTTTAAAATAGCAGGAGGGAGTTGGAAAATACCTCCTGCTCGTAAAAAAATAAAAGCTGTTTATTTGCCGCCTAAAAATATTAAAAAATTCCTATTAACCCATGTAAAACCGTTTTGGGGGATAAAAGATCCAAGAATGATGATCACATTTGACTTTTGGAAAAGCCATTTAGAAAATGTATCTGATGTGACGTATGTATTTGTTCATCGTCCTTTCAAAGAATCCGTAAAATCTCTAGCACACCGAGACAACATAACAGAAAAAGATGCTCGAATGATCCTCAAGCCTTATTTAAAAAACAAAAAACATTTCAGAAAAATGTTAGTAGCAAATCAAGCTGATATTATTGATGTCCACTTTCATGAACTCTTAAATAACCCTAGAAGTTTTGTTGCTGAGATTAATTCCAAAATTGGTAAAAAACCTAATGAGGGTATAGAGTCAGTAAGAACTTTTTTAGATAAGTCACTAAAAAAATATTGAATGAAGAACTTTATTGCAAAAAAAATATAATATGCCCTTGAGAACGATTAGATGGATTTATATCCTTACACCTTCAAACAATAAAAAAGTCTGCTGCCAAACTAAGTGACAGCAGATAAAGACAGCCCTGGTAGTAAATATATTATGAATGTTGAGTCAGATTAATGGAAAATAATTAGTATCATTTCAATCAAATTCTTTTAATAATTTCTTTAGCTTTCCTAATTGTACTAACCATTCAGCCCTTACCGCGGGTTTGTTAGCATCAATAGTCTTTCCAATAAAATAACTTAATTGTCCTTTTGTAGAAGTATTAATAAATATATCATTCATTTTGAAAAACGTTTCAGATGCGAGGATTAATTTCTTTACAGATTTCTTTTCAAAAACACAATTATACATTGCAGATCCAGAAGGTCCAGCAATAAATTTAGCATTTCTAAAATAATTTATTTGGTTACTTAAGCTCAATTCCTGAGGATGTATGATATGAAAACCTAGTGAATGAAATAACTCTTCAACTTCTACTTCATTTACTAATAGCCTCCTTTTATTTTTTAATTTAGATCTAGAAACATAAATCTTTTCCGGGCCAACTCCAGTATCATAGTAATCTCCTATCTTTTTCCAAGTTTTATGAGCTAGTGTAGAAGTATATTTTCTTAACACAAAAGACTGAACTGGAATATGCAGTCTTTCACATATGGTCGGTTGATGTAAATAGACAATTTGTTTCTCTTTTATTCCAAGAGCTTTTAAAAAATCTAATTGCCAAAGTTGGTTATCACTCGGATTCATAATAAATTTAAATTGACTAGTATCTATAAAATCCATAATCCACAATCTAGAAACAACCTCTAATAGGAAGTGTCCATATTCTTCTGAGAATTCTCCACTTAAAAATAAACTATCTCCAGGCAGCCAGCTTATTTTTTCCTTTTTTTTCTTAGTTAAATTAAAGCTATTAGTAGTTCCATTATAACGAAGTGATCTATGAGCAGATAATAAACCATAATGTCTGAAACTATCTGGTAATAATTTATTATTATACAAAATGATTTGATTTTCCATACATAATGCATGATTTATACTTGCAAGATAAAATTCTTGAGTTGAACATTTTTTTGGAATCTTTTGTCCTAGCGGTGAGTTTTGTGGAGGAATTAGTTTTAATATTTCTGGCTTTTTTACAATATAAAAACTATTTTCTTGTAACCTCCCTTTTTTATAATCACTAAAATCTTTAACTTGGCAAATTTTTTTATAATCTGTAACTTCAAGCTTCTGAACTTGTTTCTTAGAGGACATGATATCACCTTTTTCAAAAGTATTAAAATAAGCATTACTTAAATCTTATGGCTTTATTTATGAAATAAATTCATCCCCATGACATATGCCAATTAACAAAGGTTTAGAACAGTCCCCCAAACGCTTCGTCCCTAGAATTCATAATATAATTCTATATTGAATTAATTAATATGAAATCCTAAATAAATATTAAACTAAGAAAGTGGTGACGAATGTTGAAAATTACCTGTATTCTCACTAGCTATAACAGACCTAAAGGAGTGCGCGAGGCAGTTGCAAGTGTGCAAAATCAAACATATACAAATTGGGAACTAATTATCGTAGATGATAATTCTAATCAAAATACTAAACAAGTGCTTAAGAGTCTCGTCAAAAAAGATTCTAGATTGAAGCTTATTCAATCAGGCGTAAAAGATTCAGACAGACATAAAACAGTTCGCTACGCAACGTGCATAAACCTGGCTATTCCACATATAACTGGTGATCTTGTAACGTACTTGACAGATGATGATATCTATTACCCGCAAAGGTTTGAGAAAATGGTCAATGTGTTTCAAAACAAACCTAATGTTCATATTGTTTACGGTAAGCAACAAGTTCTTAATATAAATAATAAAGGTAAGGTTGTGAGAAAGTTCATTCGCCCTTTAGTTGGTGTAACCAAACATCCAATGAGCCGAGTTGATCATAATTCTTTTATGCATAGAAGTACTTGTTTTAAAAAAGTAAGAGGCTGGGATGATCATCCTTCTTTATGGAGAAATGCAGATGCTGGGTTCTTCAGAAAATTGGTTGAGTTCTGGAACTTCCATCCAGTAAATTTCATTACTGACGAGCATCGGATCCATCCTAAAGGAATTCAATCGAAAATGAGAAAAAGAAAAAAACCTTGGGCTGAAAAAGATGCAGAATAGCATCAAAGTACAATACACGCC
This sequence comes from Halalkalibacter lacteus, assembly GCF_036663595.1. Taxonomy (NCBI): domain Bacteria; kingdom Bacillati; phylum Bacillota; class Bacilli; order Caryophanales; family Bacillaceae; genus Halalkalibacter; species Halalkalibacter lacteus. Next base: position 47,906 of record NZ_JAWRVL010000012.1, on the reverse strand, counting down.
TACCCTTCTTTCTAATGATTAGGCCAAATATTCTCCAGCAAATCATTTTAGGGGATTGATAAAAACTGTGAAAAAAGTTGTTTAAAGGTCTACATTACTTATTCTAGTAAATTCATCTATCAATATGACTTAATCCAAAATCTTAATGATACTTTAAGAAACATTTTTATGATATAAGGAATTGATATTCCAAATAAATTCCCCCAATTATAAACTTGTTGGTTTTTACTACACGCCATATCTAGTCCATTACGTATAACGTGAATATACTTGAAATTCGTAAAATATTTATCCATATATTCTAAATAAATATGAGAATTTGGCTCTTTCCAGCCCTATTCTTTATAAGAAGGATACGTAATTGCTTTAGGAGAAAATATGATTGTTCAACACATTTTCCCAAATTCTATCCATGCATAAAATCTTGAGTAGCTTTCTTAATAAATTTAACTTCATTAGGCTTAAGGTCTTCTTGAGTAGTCATTCTATTTTCAAGAACTTTAAGTCCTTTATAAATCTCATTCCTTTTATTTTACTTCCAATTATACAAGCCTATATCCTTTAGTATAAAGGCTATTAGTCTAATACCACTTCCTCCATCACCGCCATAACTTTATATTTACACTTGAGACAACCAGAGTTTATCGTGAACCTTTTAAATAGATGGATTTTCAACAGAAAAATAACCTTTGAACTTCCTTACTGTATTTCTTCAAAGGTGGTAACTACACCTAAAAATCATCTTTCAATTTACATTCATCTTAGAGTAAAAATTATAATCAATAATTTATTGTATTAATTAATAAAGCAAAGAGTTCACACTTTACCCTAAGACTGTAAATAATAAGTAAATAGACGACAAAAGGAGCATTGCGAGCATGATACTTTCGAAATAAAAAAAACCAATGATAACTCCTATAGGAGTTATCATTGGGTTGAGTTCTAGTTGGAGAGAAACTCTTCCGCATGGCATGCAGGGCCACTGGCAGGCGGACTATTCAACTCAACATTATTTTTTCCCGAATTGACCTAACTGATGGTCATCATTATGAAAATCAGAACCACCTGTCATCAATATATCAAACTCTATTGCCATACTTTTATATTGCTCATTATGATTTTCATTTTGACTTCTATGCCATACTTCAATACCATCAAAGCCAAATGTTAATAGTTCTCTCACAATATTATCATCACCAATATAAACAGGATGAGCTAAAACTGCTTTTCCCCCAGCTTTGTGAATAAGACATATCCCTTCTGTTGGCGATAAAATCATTTTATCAATTGCACAAGGCTTCCCGTCCGCTAAATAATCATCAAATACAGTTTGATAATTAGTAATATAACCTTTTTTCACAATTGCTTTAGCTATATGAGGCCTGGCAATTACCCCGTCTTCACTAAATTCTTTTACTTCTTCCAATGTGATTGTAAAGCCTAATTCATTAAATTTATCAATTATTCTCTTCGCTCTTTCTTCCCGTCCTTCTCGCATACGTAACAGAATGTTATTTAATTCTTCCCCTGCTGTTATGTTATACCCTAATATATCTATGCTTTTTCCTTTATATTTTGTGCTAAGCTCAATTGCTGGGATTACTTGAACTCCAAACTCTATCCCAGCTTTTTGAGCTTCTTCAACCCCCTCAAGTGTATCATGGTCTGTTATGGCAACCGTTTTTAAACCAGCCTCTTTTGCTTTTTTTATAACATCCGTTGGAGAATAGTCCCCATCAGATGCTTTCGTATGCACATGTAAATCAAAATGACCTGCTTTAATTATTTTTTTGAAATCCACTATCAAAACCCCATTCGCTTTAAATTTAAAAGAATTACTTCTAAATGAATTAATGTTCAAAAAAGGAAATAACCGTCCTTTTTGAACTACATCTTACAGTCTATTATTAAATACCAGAATGTGTATAGTTTCATATGTACTTCCATGATAGATTTCTTAAAAAAAGGCATAGACGTTCATTCAAAAAATGAACCAAAACATTAGTACATGCATATTTATTATATATGATCTGAATATATATGTTGGAGTGTTTCTATGTCATTTATCACAATTACAGTAAGCGTTGTTTTAATTCTCATGTTTATTAGTTTAATAAAAGAATGGTACTCACCTGAAGTAACCGTTTTTTTAGCACTGTCGATTTTTATCCTTTCAGGAGTTCTACCACTTAATGAAGCATTTGAAGGATTTTCGAATCCTGCAGTCCATACCATTGCCTTATTAATGGTTATTGCATATGCTGCGCAAAAAAGTGGTGTCGTTCCAAAAGTCCTCACAAAAATACTAGGTAAAAATAAAAGAATCTCAATTGTTTTAATGAAAATCATGTTGCCGGTATCTTTCTTATCTGCCTTTATGAACAATACACCTATCGTTGCAATGCTAACTCCCATTATCCATAAATGGGGAATTCAACATAAAATCTCACCTTCAAAACTATTAATTCCTTTATCATACGCTGCCATCATTGGTGGGACCGTTACATTAATAGGAACATCGACAAATTTACTTGTTCATGGTTTGTTGCAACAGGTAGGACATCAAGGATTTTCAATGTTTCAGTTTACATTAATCGGGATTCCACTCTTTGTTGTTACTCTGCTTTATATGATGTTATATGGTCATAAGCAATTACCTAATAATAAAGATTTAATTGAAGCCTACCAGTCTAAAAGTAATGAATATACGATTGAAGTAAAAGTGACATCTGAATCCACATGGATCGGAAAAACCGTAAAAAAAGTAAATCTTAGAGCATTACACGATATATTCTTAATTCAAATTATTCGTAATAACAATGCTATTACTCCTGCTTCTAGTTACGAAGTGATCCAAGCAAATGATGTTCTTATTTTTTCCGGGAATATAGATAGCATTATGAACTTAAATAATATAAAAGGATTAAAACTCACAGCTCCAAACGAAGATCTTAACTCAGCTTACAAACGATACGATAATAATTTAGTTGAAGTCGTTATTTCTCACTCCTCTCCATTAGTTAATAAAAAGATTAAAGATACGAACTTTAGAGCACAATACAATTCTGTCATTGTTGCTGCGCGAAAAAAAAACCAACAAATTTCATCAGGCATTGGAAATATAACGATAAAACCCGGAGACACCTTACTACTTTTAACAGGCAAGGACTTCATGAAATCTTGGGCTAATTCCCGTCATTTTTATTTGGTTTCGGATGTAAATGCATCCGAAAGTTCACGTCCTGAAAAAGCAAAAATAATTATTCCTACATTATTTGGAGTAATAATTTTAGCATCGTTACAAATATTACCCATTCTTAAAGCTGCATTAATTGGCATTATTGTTTTAGTTGTTACAAAATCAATTACAACATCAGAAGTAAAAAGAGCGATTGATTGGGGAATCTTGATCCTTATTTCTTCAGCAATAGGGATTGCAAAAGCTGTAGAAGAAGCCGGTTTACCAATGCTCATTACAAACCTTTTAAACTTTGAAAAACCAGTAAACCTGCTTATTCTCTGTTTTGTCTTCTACTTTTTAACTCTAATCTTGACCGAAATGATAAGTAATATTGCTGCTGCTGCTCTCATGTTTCCAATTGTATTTTCCATCGCTACTCAGTTCGGATACAATCCTGAACTGTTTGCCATCATTATTGCAATTGCTGCCTCTTGTAGCTTTATAACCCCAATAGGCTACCAAACTAATTTACTAGTTTTTGGGCCAGGAGGATATAAATTTACTGATTTCTTTAAAGTAGGTTTTCCACTAAGTATCTTATGTATGCTTATAACTGTTTTTCTCGCAGTATTTATTTGGGGGTAAAAGATGAAAGTTTTTTTACTACGGTGTGGCGTTTTTAGCGGCCACACCTTATTTTTTTTTAAAAAGATAATCCCATATACTTGGAATTATCGGTTTCTTCTATTATTTCGCGCAATAACCATCGATTTATAAGCATTAATTCTTCCATGCTTATATAATCGACCTGTTCCAGGTACAGAGACTGCTCCCTTTTGAATAATTCGAACAACTTGGCGATTGTTTAAGTTAGGATTGGTTGCATAGATTAAAGCCGCCAAACCACTAACAAACGGGGTAGACATTGAGGTTCCCGACAGCGAGCAGTAATCCAAACAACTGATTTCGTTAGAATGATTCGGTGCAGTTGATAATATTTTCACACCAGGTGCTGCAACATCTACCCACTTTGCACCATAATTAGAAAACCTCGCTTTTCTATCATTTTTATTAGTTGCAGCAACACTAACAACTGGATTATAGGCAGCTGGAAACTCCCTTGTATTCGACGAATTATTTCCTGCTGCAGCGATTATCACAACTCTCTTTTCTCTCCAGGCATATAGTACCGCGCTTCCTAGAAGTTTAGAATGAGCACTGCTGCCAAGGCTCATGTTAATGACCTTAGCATCTTGATTTGCAGCAAAGACAATTCCTTGAGCGACCCAGCTTACTAATCCAAATCCTTGATCGCCCAAAACTTTGATGTTCATTAACGAAGCGGCATTATAACTCATCCCCGCGATTCCACGAGCGTTATTTGTAATCGTACAGGCAATTCCTGCCACATGAGTTCCATGTCCATTTAAGTCATCAACTGTATGTGAATCAGTAAAGTTTCGATTAACGATAATCTTGTTAGATAAATCCCTATGATTTTGGTCAATCCCCGAGTCCAAAATAGCAATTGAAACCCTTCGTAGATTTCTTCTAGCAATACTCCAAGCTTTCGAAGCTGATACTTTTGGTAATCCCCATTGTTGTGTAAAACCTGGATCATTAGGCATTGCTTTTCCTTTAATAGGATTGGTCTTTACAACGGTATCAAATTCTACAAATTCAACTCCTTCGCAGCATAAATACCACTTTCTACACTTGTCCATATCGTTTCCGGTAATGACTACATAACAATTCAATTCATCAATACAGTCAACCATGGTTGAGCCAACTTGTTGATGAATTTTCATACAGTGGTCCTTTGAAACATTAGAATTAAATTTAACAATTAACCGATTATTCATCACCCAACTCCCTTCCCTATTACTCTATCTGTATTCACAAAAGTAAAAGTAGTAAGGGTGTATGGTTAGAAATAGAAAAAATGTACTTCCTCTCTCCTTCTCACATTACTATACGTCTGGTCTTATAATGTAATCCCAAATCCAGGTGGGAAATGAATTTCATTTCCCGCCTTTCTTTTCTAGTTTATTGATTACTTGAGATTAAATATCCCAGTCGACAATTTTGGATATAACAAAAAAGCTCTTCCATCGACTATTTCCACTTTTTCGCCTTCCACTCAAGTAAATTACCTTTGTTATAAAAATTAAATTCATTTTGATTCAAAACTATTGCTTTTTGTGGCCCGAGTTTTAATTTATTAGTCTCCCTAGAATGAATTGGATATAAAATATTTTGTTCACTAATATAAATATTCGACCTATATTTAAATAGTAAACCACCAGGCAACGGCATGTGTTTACTAAAATTAACAGAAATAGGTTCCCCATTTGGAATTTTTTCTAAAAAGGATCTAGTCATCTCTATGATTTCGTTCGCTTGAAAATGAAACTTCCTAAATGCCTTTATACTAATAATATGCCTTTTTTTATTACCTTCTATATAATAGATATGTGGCTGATTATATGCCTTTAAAAGCCTATTATTTGGGAAGAATTCGTGTCTATCAAAAATAGAATGGTCAATCTTTATTCCTTCTTGATACTTAAATAATATTGGATCTGGAATTTCAACAACCTTTTCCGGCTTGTATCGTAATACCTTAAACATTTCATCAGAAATTTCCCTTCTCTTATTTCCTTCAATTAAAAAAGTAGTTGATCCTAGACCTTTTACTAATGTTCCAGAAGGGATTCTTTCAGGTAAAAAAGCGTTTAAATTCTGAAAAGAATTGGGACCCTTTAAACAAACATCCAAAACATTATGAATTGGATAAAATAAAGTAAAATCAGTTAACCTTTTCCAAAACGCTGCATCAGCATTATGCCAATTAGAAGGGTGGTCATCCCAATAACTTTTGTATTTATTGTATATATCATCAAGTAAACTTCGACGGTGCATAACAGAGCAATGGTCTACTATATTCTGAGGTTTTCTCAGCACTCCTTCTGTTGACCTAATACGTTCTGAAATTACGTTTAATTGTTTATCAACGATTTTAACTGATTGTTTCGAATAAACTACCCCAATATTTTGATGTTCATCTAAATATTGAACCATTTCCTTGAGCCTATTAGGTAAATATAAATTATCATCTGTTAAATAAGAAATATATTCCCCTTTTGAGTAAGCAATTGCTTCATTAATTAACGTAGCATACCTTGTTGTTTTATACCTATCTTCATCTTCTATATAACTATTGTAATAATGAATTTGCGGATGTTTTAAATAGGTTTGAATAACATTTTGTGTTTCCTCGTTTGAAGCATCGTCCATAATATAAAGTTCCCAATCTTGAAAAATTTGATTAATTACACTCTCAATGGCATCTCCTACCGAATTTGGCTTATTATAGCTTGTTAGAATAATCGTTACTTTTGGCTTCACCAGTTACACCTTCTTTTCCCACTTTCATACTCCATACCTTTATTATATGAATAGAGGAAATGTCATGTGTATCATGTAGTACATTTTTTGACTGTACTGTTCGATGTTAGTTCACTATTTCAAAAAAATTATTTTTCATTTAAACAAAAAAGTGACAAGTCCAAAAACCTCATCACTTTTTGTATCGTTACTAAATTAGCTAATCGCTTCTGCAGTTAAGGTAATTTGGTCCTATAATTTTCACTTTGTTACCCGCAGCAGCAGTAGCTGGACCTAATTGAGCAGTTAACTCATAAGTGTCATCCCCACCAGTTGGTTCATCATCTACAGTTATTAAGCTAGTTAGGGTGAATTTATCATCTCCGCTAAACGTATTTTTCTCTAGCCCTCTTGCAACAAGTTGTCCATTTCTACTAAGTTATACAATTACACCAGTTCCCCTAGATCCACCCGAATGAAAACCAAAAGCAGAATCTAATTTAACAACCGAGCTTCCTGTTATGGTGTTAGCTAATTCCACTCTAAATTAAGAAACCGGACTAGAACAGTTAAATGGATCTTAGAATAAAATATGTAAAAAGGGGGTGTTGAAGTGCCAGCTACGAATAACTCTAAAAATGGAACAGTCATTTTCATACACATTCCCAAAACTGGTGGCCTTACATTGCGGAGAATTCTAGATAATCAATACCCTAAACATGAACGTTATCGCTTTCCAAAAACAAAGCCAAACCCATTTTATAAGCTTACTAAGAATGAATTAAATTCTATAAATTGTTTATATGGTCATTTTAAATATGGAATTCATTCTAAACTCACCAAACCATTTACCTACATTACTGTACTAAGAGATCCTGTAGAACGAGTAATCTCCACCTATTTTTTCATACTTCAAAATTCTAAAAATCGTATGCATCATACTGTTAAACAAATGACGTTTGAAGAATTTGTCGCAAGTGACCATTCACCTGTTTCTAATCATCAGACTCGTTTTGTTTCGGGTAAGAGCATTCCGGATTTAGAAGTTGCTAAGAAAAATCTCGAGAAGCATTTTGCTGTGGTCGGGATAACCGAAATGTATGCTCAATCCATATTTTTGATGAGTAAACACCTTGGTTGGAATAATGTTCAATATACAAAGAAAAACATAACAAAACACCGATTGAAGCAAAATGATTTTTCAAAGGAAACGATTGAATTGATTAGAAAGAAGAATGAACTTGATATTAAATTGTATGAGTATGCTAAGCAACTACTGCAAAAACGAATGGATGGACTTAATCCAGCCTGCAAAGAACAATTAGCAAATTTCGTTAAACGTCATGTGAATTAATGAGAAGTTAGACTAGCAACGAAAATGCGCCTTTCCAAGGGGAAGGCGCATTTTCGTTTTTAAACGACCACCTGCTAAAGCAGGTGGATTTGGACATAAAATATCTACGACTAAAGTCGTTTCTTAAGACTGAAGTCATCTTAAAGGCCTATATGCTTAACCACACTAAACTTTAACTAAACTCACTCTTCTATCGTGAATATGTCGTTCTTTTCTTCATTGAATTGGTTTGCAATATAATTTCTTATTGTCTCTTCATCTACTGTTCCTACTGTGGCACAAAAATAGCCCCTTGCCCATAAGTGCTGGCCCCAATATTTCTTTTTCAATTCAGGAAATTGATCCTGAAGAAGCCTTGATGATCTCCCTTTTAGGTACTGTATAATTTTACTTGGGGCAAGGTTCGGTGGACATGATAACAATAAGTGGATGTGATCTTTTCCAACACTTCCTTGCAAGATGGTGATTCCTCTTGCTTCACATCCTTGCCTGATTAATTCTCGTGTTCTTACGGCAATCGGACCACGTAACACCTTATATCTATATTTTGTAACCCAGATTACATGAAACTTGATGTCAAAGACTGCATGACTATTCTTCTTATATCCGTCCATACTTTCACCTCACACCTTAAGTATGGACATCGAAGTATAAGGCTAAAAGCGTATACCGTCTAAAGACGGTGGAGTTAGACCACGCGTTTGGAAATTAAATTCTTCGTTATTTGATTTAATCAAAAAACCACCCCTTATAAATTTAAATCCTAGGTCTTTATATTGAAGTTTCATACAGTGAAATTCGCAATTTATATTAAACTAACCCTTAAATTATATTCAACTTTTCCTTACTCTATTTTATTAACAAAAGCGAAAGTGGTTAGTGTATGTGTCACGAAATGAGAAAATATCTCAAGTTTAAAAAACTTTTCAGACGTTGAAATCAGGAGGAACTAACACTCCGTAGAGTTTAAAAATAAAAATAAGCAACCGCACTAGAACAACATAACGGATAATCGAATAAATATATATAAAGGAACTTTTCTTAAGAATCTAAGGTTAGAACAAACTTCATGTACATTCAAGTTAAACCCATTTTCACCGTTTTTTCAATTATTCAAAAGCAAGCTTAAGCAATATGAACATCTATTCAAATGCAAGTCGCTTGTTTAACCGAGTCTAAATCGATAATGATCACTTGATGAATTCTGTTTTAATATATATTCCTAGTTTTGAAATTCAAAAATTTTATTTATCACTATTAAGATAAATATTGACTATTTGACTATATCTAACATCCCTTACTAAATAAATTTTTTCAGTAGAAAGAAGGTGATCTTTTGCACAATGAAAAAGTTTTAATCCTAGTGCATATACCCAAAACAGCTGGGGCTTCATTAACCTCCATACTCCATAATACGTTCGCAGTATAAATCACATGAAATTTTTTCCACCAGCAATCCAACTTTGAATATAGTAAGCAATATTAATAAAAATACTAAATGCATCTTAGGACATAACAAATTTAGCCAACACAAAAAATGGGGATCCCCTCTCTACATTACAATGCTGAGAGATCCTATTGAACGTGTCATCTCACACTATTATTATTTCAAACATGTGTTAAACAATAAATTAGCAAATGAATATAGTTTAGAAGAATTTTCAAAATTAGATCGGTTTTCTAATATGCAAACACACTACATTACAGGCGATGACCCTAATTTAGAAAAAGCAATTAATAATTTGAAAACTTTTGCATTTTTTGGGATTACAGAAATGTTTAAAGAATCATTATTTTTAATGAAAAATACCTTTGGATGGGAGACAATTGATTACAGTAGAGGCAATGTAAATAACAAAAAACTCAAAAAAGAATCTATACCGAAGGAAACTATTGAACAAATAGAAAAAGCGAACCTTATTGATATCCAACTTTATCAATGGGCTAAAGAAAATTTGAAAAATCGAATAGAAACATTAGATAAAAAATCCAAAATTGAACTAGCAACATGGGTTAAGTCATTCAAACCATAACATCACAATAAATTATTGTCATTAAGCGTCCCTCTTAACTCTCCTGTTTATCCAAAAATTCTTGGATCTAATTTTATTGAATACACTTATAATCTATATAAATTTAAATAGGAGCTGGTTCATATGAATATATTATTTACTTTCTTTATCCCAAGCGGCGGAGTTGAAACGTTAAATAGACAGCGCTTTTACGCTCTAACTCCTCGAGGAGTTAATTGTCATTTTTTATATCTACAAAAAGGAATCGGACTACAAAATAAAATAGATGCACCAATTTTTGTTACAAACAATGATGATGAAATTAAAGATATTATACAAAAATGGAATTATGATGCAATCGTTGTTGGTTCAGATCTTTTGTTACAAAAAAAAATAAAGGAGAATGGTTATCAAGGTTTGTTAATATATGAAATTCAAGGTTTAGGTACTAATAAAGAATATGCTGATTATTTTTTAAAAAATCATGCAGCTCCTATTTTAAATCAATATTGTGATGCTATTTTATATCCCAAAACCCCTCATTTGATTGCAGCATTCGAAAAACAATTTCCAAATATACCTAAATATTGCTTTCACAACAGTTTTAATCTTAAAGAGTTTCAATATCAAAAACACCCCAAAAACCCTAACCCAATTATAGGTTGGGTAGGTCGTCTAGAAGAAAATAAAAATTGGAGGGATTTCCTAACTATTGGCGCGGAATTATTAAAGGAATATCCTTCTATCCAACTTTGGATGTTCGAAGACAATACATTAGCAACAAAAGATGCGCGGATTGCATTTCAGCAAAAAGTTAATGATTTAAAATTGAAAAACAACTTAAAAATTTTTGCAAATCAACCTCATAGTGAGATGGCTGGTTTTTTTTCAAAAATAGGTGATTCTGGAGGATTTCTTTGTTCTACTTCTAGAGTTGAGGGATTTGGATATGCAGTGCTAGAAGCAATGGTTTGTAGGTGTCCAGTTTTATCTACCGATTCGGATGGAGTAAAGAGTTTCATTAAACATAACAAGACCGGAAAATTTTTTGAATTTGGAAATATTACTCAAGCCGTAACCGAAGCAATAGAATTAATGAATAACATAAGTTTAAGAGAAAGAATCAGACGGACTGGTGTTAAACACATTGAAGTACATTTTTCTCCTGATCAATACGCAAACCATTTTTTAAAGATGATTACAGAATTAAAGAAAAAATATAAATAAGCAATTATATCCCTTCAGCGAAAGTAAACTGAAGGGATGATTAAAAAGATCTTCAACACTTTCTTGAATTATCATCCTAATTATGCTCTTAACTTCTCTTTTCAAAATAAATCATTATTTTCCCGTAGACTTGTAAAACATTCACATTCTATGCGGTTACAAGGCCCTACCAGTTATTATCTTTTTCATATTCAAAATCAATTAAGAAATCGCCTGTAATTTTCTTGAAGGTTTCTTTGTGCTCCATGGTAAATTCATCTTTCCAGCTTCCAATTTTCCCACTGCGAAATGTCCAAGATTTCTTAGGATCATTATTTTCCTTCATTAATTTTAATAGATGAAACTTATCTAATTGCGTTTCATTTGAATCTTCGAATAAGTAATCTATGATACTAAGCACTACTTTATCGACAGATTTTTCATCTATCAAATCTTCAAATTTCAGACTGCATATCGATGTTACCTTTGCCCACTCATAGATCGAACGAAGTTCTTGATAAACTCCTGGATAATGTAGTAATCCCCATTTATTGTTTTTTTCTTCATCCACTAGATCTATTCCGCAGATTAAAGCGTTTAATTGTTCATCTTTTGAAACCAACCGAGTTTTAAAAACTCGGTGAAGAGGGTGATCATGAAATTTATTATTAATAAAATGTCTTAAAGAAACAGTTACATCACGTAAATCACGATAAATAAACAATTGTTTAATTTCTTGTTGTTTTAGTTTATATAAAGTATCCTTATCGAATGGTAGATGAGCTGTTACAAATGCCCCCTGTTTGATGTGAAAGAGATCTTTTTCTTGCACTCTCTTTAGATTGGGGATCCCTTCAATAATTTGTAATAATAAATTGGTACCACTTTTTGGTACAGAATTAATAAATATCTTGGGAATTCTATATAGATTAATCATTTTGTACTCCTCTTAGTTTCATTAGTTTCTCAGTTTGGTATAAAGTAGCTACCACTAAATCCTTCACACTCTTAATGCGGCTCAAGCTTCCTTTTTTTTCAATATTTTCATTAATTTGATTAAATTTAATTACCCGATATTCTAAATCCGAAACTGAAGAAGGAAAATCCCCTTCTCCATAAATGAGTGTAAGTGGAGTATTAGCATATTGGATTCCTTTTTGGATAGCTTCTTCTTCTGTTCCACCCGGTAAACTAATAAATTGTATCCTTGGATCCTCAATATGTTTCAGAATCTGAGTTGCTGTTTGATTAATACTTTGATCTATAATCAATAATTTATAATTACTAAATGTCTGTTCTAACAGTTCTTCTAATTTTTTAATTGTTCTACCCATACGATATTGAACAGGATAAATAATAGTTAACATAAACGGAATATTTCTTCGATTTCTAGCTTGGTGTCTTGCAAGATTATATACATATCTCCACCTTCTATGATGTTCCTTGGAGTTTTTTATTTGAGCCGAGATACTTAATGGAGAATTTGTCCTATATTCCATCAAAACTTCAGGTATATACTTGATATCACAAATTTCAGTCAGCCGAAGCCAGTACTCATAATCTTCAACTGGTTCAAATTTATATCCATCAATCATTGTTGCACATTGCTTTTTATACATAAATGAAACTCCAATAAAACAAAAATCAAGTAATTTATCCTTTGGTTGATCTTGATATTTAATGAACAACTCTATTTGTGGTTCCCTTAAAAATTCCCCATTAGCATCTATATGTTGGAAGCTGCTGTAAGAAAGACCGATATTATCTGGAGAGGTTTCTAGTGCATTTCTGAGTTTTTCAATAAAAGTTGGGTAATAAATATTATCACTTGAAACCCATGTTAAATATTTGACTTCTTTAACCTCCATTAAAAATTCAAATCCGGTATTTAATGCTTTAGCTACTCCTTCATTTTTTTCTTTAATAATAAGCTGTACTCGTTGATCCCCGCTTGTAATATCTCTAATCACTTTTACCGTTTCACTAGGAGCATCGTCCGAGACAATTACAAAATAATAGTCTTTAAAACTTTGTTCTAGTATAGAACGTAATGCTAGTTCTAAATAGATGGGATCTTGCTTGTATACCGGCATTACAATACCTACATCCCTCACATGTATTCACTCCCAGTATTTTTTATTTTTTCCTTCAGCTTGGCGTTATAATATGGATGGTAATATTTAAATTCCTCGACAACGTGAGAGTCTCCCCCTTTAGGAGGCGCTTTTTGAGACTTTTACTACAGGAATGGCTCCCTCCTTTTCAAAGCAGTATTTCGATGTTTTCTTTTAACTTGAGCAAATTCCTTAATAAGCGGTACTCTTTTTTTTTTCGTTGTCATTTTTTCATGGATACGATACAGCACAAGCGGCTCATCTAAATAATAAAACTGATATAGCTGTGCTGCACGTAACCAGTAATCATAGTCATGAGCGTAACGAATCTTTTCATTAAATAAACCAACTTTTGAAAAAACATCCTTTCGTATCACGATCGTGGAGCCATTGACAAAACAGTTTTTTTGGAGATTCCGATAAAATTCTTTATGATCTCTAAAATAAAATTGACCATCAACCTTTCCACTTACTGGAACTGTCCTTTCGTTTACTAATATATAAGGTGAGTAACAGATTGAAGCGTTTTTTTCTTTCATGAAGAATAATTGTTTTGAAATTTTCGAAGGTTGAAATACGTCATCAGAACTAAGCCACATAATGTAATCCCCACTAGCATTTTTTATCCCTGTATTTAATGCTGATGCTGTTCCTCCATTAGGCTTTTTTATATATTTGATTCGATTTACATATTTTTTTACTTTATTAACATATTTTGTTGAACCATCATCAACTACAATAATTTCTATATTTGAATAATTTTGGTTAAGCGCACTTTCAATGGCCTCATTTACATATTGGCAATTATAGAATGGAATAATAATAGATACTTTATCCATTTCTCTTCCCCCTAGTCGTTTTCACGATAATACGTCAGGATATCATTTATGGAAGATTTAAATGGGATGGTCGGTTTCCAATTAAGAGAGGATATTTTGTTTAAGAGATTTTCATTCGTCTCTTCAATTTGATTATTTGTTTGCGATTTCACTTGAAAATCTACTTTCGTTAAAGATTTCATTACATGTATAACTTCTTCTAAGCTTCGATTGGTCCCCGAAGCTATATCATAAACTTCTCCTGAAATTCCCTTTAATAACAGAGTTTCATAGGCATTTACGGCATCTCTTACATCTATAAAGTCACGCTTTGCATATAAATTGTTTACTCTAAGAACATTTTTAGATTTAGTTTTCTCCATATCAACTATCTTTCTCGCAAAGATGGAACATACACCATTTGAAAGTCCAGGTCCAATTAAATTAGATGGTTTTGCAATGACAATATTCAAATTATATAAACTAGCCCAAGACTGAGAAATTAACACTTGAAGCGTTTTACTTAGACTGTAAGGATGATTTAGAGTAGAGAGATCTTTCAAAACAAACTGTAAGGCAGAACCGATAACAACCACTTTACATAATGGACTTTCTTTTCGAATTGCTTCGAGTAAATAAAGAGTCGACATTACATTTGCATCGATCGAAGAAACAGGATTAACCCATGAATCACCTACGTGGTTTTGGCCAGCTAAATGAAGAAGAAACTGGGGTTTGGTATTTTTCACAAGATTTAGTACAGCATGTTCATCTGTAATGTCACAATATTCTATTTTTATATTTTGTTTGCAGAAAATTGGTCTTTTTCTAGTTACTGCTATTACATCATATCCAGTATTACTAAAATGTTCACATGCATGTTGACCTGTAAAGCCACTTGCGCCAGTTATTAAGATTTTACCAGTCTCACTCATTGGTCCCGCATCCAATCTTTTAATTCTAATATCATCTCCTTATAACTTGGAAGCGTATATTGAAAATCAGTTCGTGTATTCCTTATTGTTCGATCAATGACAACACTTGTATCTGGGGTTATTTCTACATCGTTTTTATTAAAAACATCTTGTATTAATTTCAATAAAGAATACTTTGATATTTTAGTTTCTAATCCTAAATGATATAGTCCCGTTACATTATCTTTTATCATCATTTCAATAACTTTTGCAA
The DNA here is from genome assembly GCF_036663595.1 of Halalkalibacter lacteus. NCBI lineage: Bacteria > Bacillati > Bacillota > Bacilli > Caryophanales > Bacillaceae > Halalkalibacter > Halalkalibacter lacteus. Next base: position 32,646 of record NZ_JAWRVL010000012.1, on the reverse strand, counting down.
GTTCAAGTGTTGTGACACCATTCCACAGCGCTTTTTTATATCCTTTTATTTCACCCTTTTGCTTCATAAACCATAAAAACAAACCGATTCCACTTTCTTTAAGTTCAGGACCAATGATAGATGTCCGTATCGTTAAATGTTGATCACTAATTATTTCTCCCTGTTGTTTAGATTGTGCATAAATTGAAGAACCATCAGGTATATCGTTTTCTGTGTAGTCTCCTTTTTTTCCAGAAAATACACAATCAGTACTAATTTGAATTAATTTTCTTTGATGACGCTCAGTTAGTGTTGCTAATTGATGAGGCAGTATACTATTTACTAAGAATGCTAGTGTAGGATTATTTGTGGCATCTTCGTTCAAAATACCTGTACAATTAATCGTAATATCGGGTTTAATACTTTCAATAAGTTCTTCCACTTTTGTCCCGTTTGTTACATCTAAAAAAATTCCATTTTGATCTTTTTTATCTCTAGAAGTATAAAAAACTTCAAATTCATTTTTTTTTCGAAAATATTCCGTTATCATGTGACCTGCCATCCCTTTTCCACCAAGGATGAGTAATTTCATTTATATAAAGCCTCCTTTCTGCATCATATCTCTAATCTCTGATTGACTCATTAGGTCTTGACTAGAATTGTAATTAACTAGATTAGCAGGTTTATATGTTGAATAATGTTCTAGTAACCCTTCAATATGAATGGTCGGTAAGATAACAAAATACTGATCGTCATAGGAGATTGTATTTTCACTTTCATATGATGAAAGAAGTAATTCATGAACTTTTTCTCCTGGGCGTACCCCAAGTGTTTCAATCTCAATATCTTTTACATTGGCAGCTTCAGCTAAGACTCGTGCTATATCAACAATCTTACAAGCGGGCATTTTCATAACAAATGTTTCTCCACCTCTACTTTCTAAAGTAGCTTTAAATACAAGTTTTATCGCATCTTCTATCGTTAGAAAAAACCTTGTCATGTTCAGATCGGTAATACCAATTTTTCCTTTATCCTTAATTTGCTTTTTAAACACATGAATGACACTTCCATTCGTTCCGAGTACATTGCCTCCACGTATACATACAAACCTTGTATCCGTCTTTAATGTATTAGCATGAATAATAAGTTTTTCTCCCATTGCCTTTGTTAAACCGTAAAAGTTTGAAGGATTAGAAGCTTTATCTGTAGAAATGTAGACAACTTTTTCGACATTAAACTTAATAGCAGCATCGATAACATTTTGGGTTCCAATAACATTTGTTTTTAAAGCTTCAATTGGTTGATCTTCACAAACAGGTACATGCTTTAATGCTGCTAAATGATAGATATAGTCTACGTCATTACAGGCTTCTATTAATGAATCTTTCTCCTTAATGTCGCCAATAATAAACTTTAATTTTGCATTATTGTCAAATTCCTGCTTCATTAAAAATTGATTAGACTCATTTCTAGAAAAAATACGAATTTCTTTAGGATCATTTTTTAAAAGTTGCCTAACTAATTCATACCCCCATGAACCGGTGCCTCCGGTAACTAATACCGTTTTATTCTTAAACAACTTGCATACCTCCCAATATAATTTTTAATACTTTATCTGAAACGTTTTTATGATCATATCCTTCTGGAAAAGACCACGTTTTTGGTTGATTGACCATAACTTGTACAGCATTTAACATTTGATTTGCATCAATTCCTGATAGCATGTTACTTCCACATTCAATTGTCTCAGGTCGTTCAGTTGTTTTTCGGATTGTTACAGTAGGAATGTGAAACAAACAGCATTCTTCTTGGACTGTCCCACTATCTGTTAATACACAAAAAGCATTTTGCTCTAGTTTGATAAAATCAAAGAATCCAAAAGGTTCATAGAACTCGACCAATGGGTGAATATGAATCGATGAACTAGCCTCTATCCGTGATTTCGTCCGTGGATGAATACTGCATATTACTCTTTTTTGGAAAGATTCAGCAACAAGATTAATTCCCTTTATAATTTCCATTAGACGATTTTCATGGTCCACATTCTCTGCCCTATGTGCAGTTAATAAAAAATAGTCCCGTTCATTCAATTTTAATTCACTAATAATGTCGCTTATATGAATTTCATTTTTATAATGTTCCAATACTTCATAAATCGGGTTACCCGAAATAAATATTCGATTTGAAGGAATTCCTTCTTTTATTAGATTTTCTTTGCTTTGTGGCGTATAGGGTAAATTGAAACTTGAGATAGCATCGATTACACGACGATTTTTTTCTTCTGGTACTTCCAAATCAAAGCATCTGTTCCCAGCTTCCATATGAACAACTGGAATCCCCATTCTTTCTGCTAACACTGCACTTAACCCACTGTTTGTATCACCTAAAATTAATACTTTATCAGGCTTTTCGGTCAAAAAGATTTCCTCTAACCTTTTATACATTGTAGATAATTGTTCACCTAGTGATTGTTGTTTATTTAGTAATACATAATCTGGTGTCCGAACTTTTAACTGTTTAAAAAAAACTTCACTTAAAGAAGAGGTGAAATTTTGACCAGTATGCACTAAAATATGTTTGTTGGCATATTTATCCAATTTATTTATAACAAGACTTAAACGAATGATCTCAGGTCGAGTTCCTAGAATGGTCATCACTTTCATGAAAACCCCTCCTCTATACTAGTTGTTATTTCTATATCTAAATAAAAGTAGCTTTAGTTTTACAGTATGCAAAGAACCTTTAGTTGCTATAGGCCGTTCTATTAATATTGGAAACATTTACCTATATTTATAAAGACCTAACAAAATTAGGTTAAAAACATAGAATATAAAAATCCAATTATTGATAGCTTTAAGAAAGGCAAGGTGAAAGTACAATGAAGGTATTATTTACTTTTTATCTAGCAAGCGGTGGTATCGTTACTTTAAATCATCAACGATTCCATGCATTACAACATCAAGAACTCGATTGTCATTTTATATATTTAATGAAGGGACCTGGACTCAAAAATACGAGAACAGAAAAAACATTTGTTACAAATAAAGATGAGGAAATTCAGGAGATTCTTTCGAGGGAACAATACGATGTTATTGTTGTCAGTTTAGATTATTTATTTGTTTCCCGTTTACGCAGATTAGGCTATAAAGGAAAGATTATTTATGATGTTCAAGGTTTTGGAACCGACATAAAAAAACTTTTAGAAAATGCCAAAGAACATATTACTACGGAAGTTGACGCGATCTTATCACCTAAGACTCCCCATTTGCAAAATTTGATTAATCATTATTTCCCTACTTTAAAAAAGTTTCACTTTCATAATTGCATCAATATTTCTGCTTTTACTTATCGTAAACTTCCTAAACCCGAAAAAAAAATAATTGGTTGGGTAGGTAGAATTGATCAAAATAAAAATTGGAGGCTTTTCTTACAGCTTGGAGCAGAACTTATTAAAAGAGATTCTTCAATTGAATTGTGGATGTTTGAAGACCCGCGAACTACAACGTCTGAGGAAAGAAACAGGTTTAAAAGATGGATGGATAATTTGAATTTAAATGATAAATTAAAATCACATTTTAATATTCCTTATGAAGAAATGGCAAATCATTATTCATTAATCGGCGACTCGGGTGGTTTTCTCTGTTCGACTTCTAAGAAAGAAGGTTTTGGTTATGCAGTTCTTGAGGCCATGTGTTGTCATTGTCCAGTATTATGCACAGATTCAGATGGAATAAAAAGTTTTGTCCTTCACAATCAAACAGGAAAAATCATGCCGCAAAACGACCTACCAACGGCAGTTACCGAAGCAAAAAACTTATTGAATGACAATAATCTACGAAAAGAATTGAGTACCAATGCATTAAAGCATATACACGCAAACTTCAACCCGTCTATTTACCGGGAAAATTTTATGAATATGTTACATTCGATTGAAGCAAAAGACTAATATACCGAAAACCATTTAAGTTTTCATATAAATAACCCCAATAGAAATTGTTTAATTTTCCCAAAAATAATACAGTAGTCCATTCCTTTTGCAACAAGTTTGAATATAGAAAAGGTAAAAGGATCTATTATTCCTTTATCTTTGTAGAAAAGGAGGGATCAATAACCATGGCTCACAATCGTTTACATGAATGTCGTCAAAAAGTGCGTGAGGTTCCCGTAAAAATACAAGAATGTCGTACTAAACGAGAAGAAGTTCGTGAAGATCTAAGAGAATGTCGTGAAGCTTTAAGCGAATGTCGTCAAGACGATTAATTAGTCAAACACTTTACGAAAAGGAGGAAGATGATGAATAACGAATTCCGTGAATGTCGCGAAGAACTAAGGCGAAGAAGAGCTAGACTAAGAGAATGTAGAGCAGAGCTTTCAGAAGTACGTGCAGAAAGAAGAGAATGTCGTGAGAATTTAAGAGAATGTCGTCACCCATATAATTTTACAACAATGCAAAGCCTAAACTTTTAATTATTAGCACGAGCTAAGTTAAACAGAGCATTTTTCTTGCTCTGTCTTTTTTTCCAAAAAAACTGCCAAAACAAGGCGGATATTATGTACAGATAAATAAGATTTACATAGAAGTAATATAAGTAATTTTTTGCGATAAGCATTTTTCAGGGATATTTATTAAAGACCTTATTAGGAAGGATAGTGATCCTTATGAAAAATGAAAACCTTAATTCATCTCATATTACATGGCACCAATCCAATATAAAAAAGAAGAACAGACAAAAATTAAATGGACATAAGAGCATAATGATTTGGTTTACAGGTCTTTCTGGGTCAGGGAAATCTACAATTGCTAATGCACTTCAAAATGAATTGTTTAATAAAGGTATTCATTGTTATTTATTAGATGGGGATAATCTTCGTTACGGAATTAATCGAAATCTTACTTTTTCTGATGAAGACCGAAAAGAAAATATTCGGCGAACCGCGGAAGTTGGAAAACTGTTTGTTGATGCAGGAATTGTTGTACTCGCTGCACTGATCTCTCCATATGAGGAAGATCGTAAAAAAGCAAGATCCCTATTTGAAAAAGATGAGTTTTTTGAGGTTTATATTAATTGCTCACTACAGGAATGTGAAAAACGTGATCCTAAAGGACTTTATAAAAAAGCAAGACTTGGGGAAATCTCTCAGTTTACAGGGATAAGTCAACCTTATGAAGAGCCTAAAAACCCTGATATTCAAATTAATACTACAAACTTATCAGTGAAGGAATCTGTACAAAAGATTCTACCATATATTTTCAAAAAATTAGATTTAAAGAACGCAAGAAAAAAGGAGTGATTGTTTTGACATTAAGTACCCCCCATGGAGGAAAGTTAATCAATCGAATAGATACGAACTACAACATGTCATCTCTAACCAATGAAATCGAAATGGACTTAATGGCCCTCTCCGATTTAGAATTAATTGCAAATGGTGCATATAGTCCCTTGTCAGGTTTTATGAACAAAGCTAATTATGAATCTGTGTTAAAACATATGAAGCTTGTGAATGGATTAATTTGGAGTATACCAATCACCCTGTCAGTGACCAATGAAGTTGCAGGAAAATTAAAAATTGGAGAAAAAGTAAAGCTAATTTATAAAAAAACCGTTTACGGAATTTTAGAACTTGAAGAAATATTCGTACCTGATAAATTATTTGAAGCCAAACAAGTTTTTCAAACAACTGACAAAAAGCATCCTGGTGTAAAAAAATTATTTGACCGTCCAAATCTATATGTAGCTGGAGCTATAACTTTAATCAAAATCCCCTCAAAAACAAATTCTCATTTTTTCAAATCTCCTAAAGAAACCAGAAACGAATTTGCCCAACGGAATTGGAAGACAGTAGTTGGCTTTCAAACAAGAAACCCTGTACACCGTGCACATGAATATATCCAGAAATGTGCGCTTGAAATTGTCGATGGATTATTCTTAAATCCTCTTGTCGGCGAAACAAAATCAGATGATATACCTGCTAGTGTTAGAATGAAAAGCTACGAAATTTTACTAGAAAAATATTATGCAGAAGACAGAGTCTTCTTATCTGTTTTTCCAGCTGCAATGAGATACGCTGGTCCAAAAGAAGCAATATTTCATGCAATGGTGAGAAAAAATTACGGCTGCACACATTTTATTGTTGGAAGAGACCATGCTGGTGTCGGAGATTATTATGGCACATATGATGCACAAAAGATCTTTTCAAAGTTCAGCTTAGATGAATTAGGAATCATAATTCTTTGTTATGAACATAGCTTTTATTGCAAAGCGTGTGAAAGTATGGCAACAAGTAAAACGTGTCCTCATTCAAAAGAAGATCATATCCATTTATCCGGGACAAAAGTTCGTGAAATGTTAAGGAAAGGAATTAAACCACCAGCGCAGTTTAGCCGACCAGAGGTTGTAGAAGTTTTAATGAAGGGATTAAATAACTAATAACAACAAGCTTTATATGAACCCATTGGCTCATCCTACATGAGCCGAAAATCATTAACTATATGAATAGCTTGGAGATGATACACATGGATAAAATAAATCATTTACCTAATCCAAATAAACAAATGTTGATCCACCTTCATATGCCTAAAACTGGTGGAACAACATTAAAAAAAATAATAAATAAAAATTATAATACAAATAAAATACATGATGTTTATGTCGATCGACCACAGTTACCCATCACCTTGGAAAAACTAACAAATAAACAGGTACATTGTATTCAAGGTCATTTCCCCTTTGGAATTCATGAATATTTTAATAGGAAAGCTACTTATATTACAATGTTACGCGACCCTATTGATCGAATCATTTCAGAATATTACTTTATTCGAAGCATTCCATGGCATAATTTGCACAAAAAGGTAAAAGAAATGAGTTTAGAAGAATATCAAAACTCTCCGACTAAATGTAACTTACAAACGCAATTTATTTTAGGAGAGAAATTTAGAAAAGAACTATCTAATAAAGATCTTCAAACAGCAAAAAAAATTCTCATTGAACACTTTTCTGTCGTTGGTATTACAGAAATGTTTGATGAATCGATTTTTTTAATGAAAGAAATATTGGGCTGGCAAAACATATTCTACAAAAAAGCTAATGTAACAAAAAATAGACTAACAAAAAAAGAAATTCCACCTAAGGTTATTCAACAAATATCTAAAAATAATGAATTTGATTTACAGCTTTACGCATTCGGAAAAAAATTATTAGAAAAAAAACTTAGTTCTCTCAATTTAGACGCAAAAAAAAGACTGAGCCTATACAGCGCTCAAAATAGAAATAGAGCAAAGAGATAAATAATTTATTTCAATTTGAACAGAGGTTTCGTTTATATCGACATTTTTGATAAAGTCATCCCCAAAATGAGTAACATACACTAGAACAGATATGGTTTTATTAAAGGGAGAGTGAGATAAAGTATGAGTGAAAATGAAATTTTGATTCACCTTCATATGCCTAAAACAGCTGGGACTACATTAAAACATATTATCAAAAAAAACATCCCTCCAAGTGTTAACTTTGATATTTATGAAGATCTCCAGCAAAGAAAGAAAAAACTTATAGCTTTATCTAAGAAACATGTTACCTGTATCCAAGGTCATTTCCCATTCGGAGTTCATCAATATTTCACAAACCCTTGTACTTATATCACTATGCTTCGTGAACCAACTGATCGAATCATTTCCCAATATTATTTTATTCGCAGCCGTCCTAAGCATACTCAGTATCAAAAAGTAAGCCGTATGAGTCTAGAAGAATATCAGTTGCAACCCGAAAATATCAATCAGCAAACTCGTTTTATATCAGGACAGGTTGAAAGTCCAATAACATTACTTGATTTAGAACAGGCAAAAGAAAATATTGAAAAATATTTTTCTTTTGTTGGTATTACAGAAATGTTTAATGAATCACTTTTTTTATTGCAGAAAAGGTTTAGTTGGAATAACATTACTTACACAAAACAGAACGTAACAAAGAACAGACCACCAATTGATCAACTGCCAGTTAATATCCTCCACTTAATAAAAGAAAATAATGAGTTTGACCTCGAATTATATCACTATGCAAAACAGCTTTTAATTGAACAGATCAACAATTTAGATTCAGTTTCTAAGGAAGGATTCCATGTTTTTCTTGAAAAAAATTAAAAATATGCAGCCCAAAAAACGAAGTGGATTTTACCTTCCACTTCGTTTTTTTACTATTGAAATAATACAAAATTAAGTGGTTCTCCTTGCTTAAAGAAGAGTCGTTCCCCTCTAGTAAGTTGAACAAATTCGTTTAATGGAAATTGTAATTTTTTTAGTACTACACTGCTAATGGAATGGAGAGTATTATTATCGCTTAAAAAATAGGTAGACCCCTCTTTAAACAATACGCCATCTGGCAATCTTGCATGCGGTGAAAGGTTATGATCGATCGGTGGACCATTAGGTATTTGTTCTATAACGTTTTTATTTAATTGTACAATATCTTTTAACTTAAACTGAAACTTTTTTATCGTTCGTTGATTTAGTAGTAATCGCTTTTTATTATCCTGAATAAAGAAAATATCTGAACTATTTTCTTCTTTTACGAGCAGTTGATTAGGAATAGTCTGATTTTCAAAAATCTTATCATTAATAGGGTCACCACAAGAATACTTAAAAAGAACTGGATCCGGTAAAGTAACAATTTTTTTACGATCATATTTTAACCGACCGAACATTTCATCTTTAATTTGCCTTCGTTTCTGTTGATCAATTAAATAAGTCTCTGAACTTATACCTTTTACTAATATTCCATCTGGTATTTTTCGGGGTAAATAAGCATTTAACTTTTGAAAAGAATAGGGAGTTTTATAACTAATGTCTAATACTTTATTAATCGGATAAAAAGATTGAAACATATTTAATCGAGACCAAAAAGCTGCATCGCCATTATGCCAGTACTTTGGGTTGTCATCCCAATAGCTTCTATACTTTTGAAAAACTTGGTCTGCAATATTTCTTGTATGCATCACAGAACAATGGTCCACACGATTTGCAGCTCTTTTTAAAATACCATCTGGTTTTCTTATTTTCTCTGATATTAATTTCAATTCACTATCTACATACCGAATCATTTGGCCTGAATAGACAATACCTATATTAGAATTCCTATCCAAATAATTAACCATTTCTTTTAGTCGAGTCGGCAAATATTCTGTATCATCTGTTAGATAAGATAGGTATTTGCCTGTTGTTAATGGAATTGCTTGATTAATTAATACAGCATACCTCGTTTTCTTATAACGATCTTGATCGTCAATATGACTATTGTAGTAATGAACACGGTTATCAATACTATATTTTTTTATGATTGTTGTTGTATCCTCATTAGAAGCATCATCCATAATAAATAATTCCCATTCTTGCAACGTTTGCTTCAAAACGCTCTCAATAGCTTTCCAAACAGTTTGTGGTTTATTATAACTAGTTAGAATGACTGAGACTTTTGGGTTCATGTAAACACCTTCTTTTCGAGTAAGAATGCTATTTACACCTTTACTTATTTTTCGTCTTCCAATCAAATCCTATCTCTGGATCATCCCATGCTAACCTTTTCTCATCTGGATTAGCAGCTTTATATGACTGCGTTGTAAAATAAATAATGGTACAAGGCTTTTCACCGAGAACTCGATAACCGTGCGCGACACCTTTTGGGATTAATAAAAGAATTTGATTTTCTTCACCCATATAATATACATCCGTCTCTCCTTTTGTTTTTGAATCCTCTCTTAAATCATAGAGTACTACTTGTGCATTACCAGAAGGAAAAAACCATAGATCATCTTGATTTTCATGATAATGAAAAGCTTTAATGACGCCCGGATAGCTCATCGACATCGATGCTTGCCCGAATCTTTCTAATAACTGTTCATCATCACGTACAAGTTCTGCAAAAAAGCCACGATCATCACAGTGCTTCGTGATTCGCTTCACTTTTACTCCTTCAATCATCTAATCCCTCCTTAATTAAATACTCTCTTAATGCGTCGTTCCAATAACGTGGTTTGGATATATCGTTTGAATCTAACTTAGTTAGATTCAATAAAGAAAAAGCTGGCCTTTTAGCGGGTGCACTGTATTCCTCTGTTGTAATTGGTTGCACTAGATTTGAATCTGTTCCAACATATTCATAAATAGTTTTGGCAAACTGATACCAACTACATTGTCCATCATTGCTAACATGATAAATTCCATATGGTTTTTGAATCAGCTTTACAAGAACATCTACTAAGTCATTTACATATGTTGGTGAACCTACCTGATCAGATACAACTTTCACTTCTTTCTTAGATGCCGCAAACTTCACCATCGTATTAACAAAATTTTTACCCCCATGACCATATAGCCATGAAGTTCTCACAACATAACTCTCTACCAACGTTTTTAACACCAGTTCTTCCCCAAGCCACTTGCTGAGACCATAAATGCTTTTAGGATTTGGATTGTCTGTTTCTCCATAAGGAGTCATTTTCATGCCGTCAAACACATAGTCAGAGCTAATATAAATCATTTTTGAACCTATCTTTTTACATGCTTTCGCAATATTTAAAGCTCCCAATGAATTAACTTGAAATGCTTTAGCTTGATCGATTTCACATTGATCCACAGCTGTATACGCTGCTGTATGGAAGACATATTTAGGACAAAATCTTTTAATCACCTCTTCTACATTTTGCTCAGTTGTAATATCAAGCTTTTCTTTCGGTAATCGTAACACTTCATAAGATGTTTTCATTGTTTCAAATAATGTCCTTCCAAGCTGACCGTCTCCACCGGTAATTAAGACTTTCATGAGAGCTCACTCCTACTGAGGGCATTGCTAATCCATTTTTCATTATTGATATACCAGTCAATCGTCTGTTTAATCCCTACATCAAATGAAACGTTCGGTTCCCATCCAAGTTGTTTTTTCACCTTAGTCGAATCGATTGCATAACGACGATCATGCCCCTTGCGATCTGAAACATACGAAATTAAATCGTCACCTTTTCCTAAATAATTTAAAATCGTACGAATAAGTTCAATATTTGTTTTTTCATAGTTACCACCAATATTATAAATCTCTCCAGATTTTCCATTATTCATGATCATATAAATAGCCCTACAATGATCCTCAACATACAACCAGTCACGAATATTTAATCCATCCCCATACAGTGGAATTTTCTTATTATTTAAAGCGTTATAAATGATTTTGGGAACAAATTTTTCTGGATGTTGGTATGGGCCGTAATTATTTGAACACCGTGTAATAATTAATGGGAGTTTATAGGTTTCAAAAAAGGAACGAACAAGCAAATCGGCTCCAGCTTTACTTGCTGAGTACGGATTGTTTGGGGAAAGACAATGTTGTTCAGTAAAAGCAGCATCTAATTCGTTCAGAGATCCATAAACTTCATCCGTAGAGACTTGAATCATCTTTCCTGCTTTTCCTTCAAGAACCTTTCCAAGCAATGCATGTGTACCATTAATATTAGTTTCTATAAATCTTTTTGCATTTTCAATACTTCGATCCACATGTGATTCAGCCGCAAAATTAATAATTACATCATATGTCCGATCAAACACACTATCTAATGTTTCTGTTTGTGAAATATCACCATGAAAAAACCGATAGTTTTCACTTTCAGCAAAACCATTCATGTTTTCTTGATTTCCTGCATATGTTAAGGCGTCAATATTAGTAATCCGATTAGTCGTATTTTTTAAAAGATGCCGAATAAAATTAGAAGCGATAAAGCCCGCTCCACCGGTAATAAGGAGTTCTTGGCTCATTCATTATTCCCCTTTCTCTCCTTGATAAATAAGGGTATTTGCTTTATACAATGATTCGTGGGTACCTGCGTCAATCCACCATCCACTAAGAACATCATATGATAACTGTTGTTGTTTTATATACAAATTATTAAGATCAGTTACTTCTAATTCACCACGTTGTGAAGGTGCAATTTCCTCAATATATTGAAATACATATTTATCATACATATAGATTCCTACTACACAATAGTTAGATAATGGATTATTAGGTTTTTCTTGAATGGAGGTGATGATTTGCTTTTCGTTATTGATTTCTGCTACTCCATATCGATGTGGGTCACTTACTTCTTTTAACAGAACCTTCGCACCCTCTTTTTGTTGATTGTATGATTGAATAAATGGGGTTAATGAAGTTTCAAAAATATTGTCACCTAAAAGTACGATGAATTTCTCTTCTTCAACAAAATTTTCAGCTAAGGAGATTCCGCCTGCAATGCCACTAGCACTTTGTTGTACCTTATATTGAAGCCGGACACCCAGTTCTTTACCATCACCTAAAAGTTGAATAAATAAAGATAAACTTTCTTTATTCGTGACGATTAATATTTGTTTAATACCTGCTTCCTTTAATTTTAAAATAGGCCAGTAAATCATCGGATATGACCCAACCGGAAGCAAATGTTTATTAATAATTTTTGTAATCGGTGCTAATCTACTTCCTGTTCCGCCCGCTAAAATAACTCCTTTCAAGATCTTTCAACACCTTTCTATTTTACAAGCTAACCGACCAATTTTTTCTTTAACCTATCTTTTTTATATGCAAATAAATTTCATTTGTTCCAACTTGAAAACGCTTTTCATATTAATGGCACTTGTTCTTCGATAAAGATTTGCTCACGGGTTTTATTTTCAGAACAAAAATAAACCGATCTCTATACTTTGAGAAACGGTTTTATTATATCTTTATGATAGTTAACAGGTTTAAGTGACTTGTAAAGGTGGCATCACCTTTTAAAGTCCCAAAATTGTCTACTAGATAATCAAAGTCTTACTTAATCTGATTATCAGGTCCAAACTCAAGAACGCTTTCAATCTCTTTACACATGCTCTTTGAAAGCTCAGATTTCCATCTATTTAATGATTCTTTTTTTATCTGAATCGACGGGAAGGGTTTTATTAACTTTAAAAATGTTTGTAATTTTTTTGCCTCTGCTTTATGTTGTCTAATAAGTTTTTCATACGAAATAATATGCAGTCTTTCTTTTAAAGTTGTTTCTAAATAGTTTAATTGTAGTTTATGTGATTGCCACCTTAATGCACATTTAACTGGTAAGGACATCTGTTTAAAATCATTAACATTTTCATTCGTTATCCCCAAGAAACGATTAGGAATTGGGTAATCGCTCCACTTTTTATACCACATTTGAACTCCTTGATGTTTGAGCATACTTGCAACAGTTGCATATGGATTACGATATATTCCGATAAATTTAGCATTTGGGAATGTTGCAGCCAGTTCTTCAGCAAGCCAAATGTTTGGATGACTTTTATCAGCATAATGTTTTGGATATGCTATTTTTTGTTCTTTCCTATACAATTCAACTAGTTGGGGGAATAACTCCTTTTTTGTTGTATTATTTAGCGCCATATTTGTTACCCGATTAAAGATTTCTGGCTTTTCAATTGAAACATGTATATTAGGATGTGATTGTAAAATATGCCCAACCCAGTGCGTTCCTGATCTTCCAGTCCCAATTACAAAAATCACCTTCTGATTGCCCATAATATCCTCCTTTACTTTACGTATTTTTTTATGGCAGCAGTTAGCTTTTCTCGAGATTTAAAAGAGGATGTTTCAAAACGTTTGATCATTTGAGGTTTATTTCTTTGAATCTCCCTTGCTAATTTTAAAATTTCCTTATCAATCATATTCGAGTCTGTTGAAATAACCATTTTTGATAACCCAATAGATTTTGCAAAATCAAACACTTTAAAACGATAACCCAAAGCAATAAACGGAATGCCTGCACAAGCTGAAATAACATTAGCATGGAGCTTTAAATTAATTGTAAATACAAATCTTTTTATTAATTTTAACAATTCATCTTGGTGATATAGATTCGGTGACCATTTAACATTATTAGAATGTTGTAGCTTTTGATACAACCGCTTATTAACTGCTACATCTTCTTCCCAAACATTATAAATATAGATTTTATATCCTTGGTTTATTAACTGGTTAATTGCTTTAATTAATTGTTTTTCAACTGCTTGCTCATTACGTCCGTAAATACGGTTAAGAGCCGTTCCCCAGTTTACACCGATGATATTTTCATTTGAATTCCAACCATTAATAAGAGGTGCGCTCCTATTTTGATTATTTTTTAATAACAGTCCCGGATCTCCACTTTGTTCTACCTTCTGCATGTCAACGCCCATTTGGCTAAGTACTTTATAAGTTAAAGGTCCTCTTACTCCAACATAGCTCGCATATTTAATAATTTCCCTTAACTTTTCTTCGACACTTGGTGAAAAAAAATGATTAGCGACCCTTTTATTATTTTGTATTTTGATAAGCTTAGGCTTCTCAATCCAATCTACTCCTGAGCCCCATATAATGATTTTTTTATGTTGCTTCATCGCGTGATATAAGAGATCTATATAATTAGGAACAAGTAAGGATCCTCCACCTAGAATAACTGCATCAAATCCGTTAAATACATTTTTATCTACTCTTTTATTTGAGGGAATAATTTCAACCTTTGTTAAATCCACTTCTTTTTTGCATATTTCTCTAAAGATTTCCCACATTAATTCATCACCTAAGTTGTTAAAACCTAACCAGCCAAGATAAAGAATTTTTTTTTTGACAAAGTTTTCACCATACTTTCTCAATAAATTATTTTATTTTTTTGAATTGACATATGGTTTAAAATCTTTACAATACGATATAATTTTTCCTTTTTTCATCAACTGCTCATCTTGAATTTTCCATGAGTGTGAGCTTACTTCCACCCTTCTTATTAAACAAAAATTTTCTTTTGTATTAGAACGAATTATAAAACCTTTTTTCTTACACTTTTTGTAAAAGTCATTATCTTCACCTATATTGACATGTGAGAAATGAACCTTTTTAAATACTTCCTTTTTGCAAACCCATGTTGGTCCTGCAACCCAATCTGTCAATCTGTTTTCAGCATTCTCATGCAACAATATTAATGCTTTTTTGCTTCTTAAATAAGCATAATAAGCAGCTTTTCCGACAACGTCAGCGTTTGTTAATTTAAAAGTTTCTAAAGCATCCTGTAAGTATCCAGGTCCATAGTAATCGTCATCATCAAATTTTGCTATGAAACGATACTTTGCTTTTTGAATACCAACATTCAAGCATTCACCAAGTGTTTTTTTTTCTGACAACTGAAAGACTCTTATGTTTTCATATTTATTTGATAATTCTTTCCATTTAGTTTGTTTCATTGAATTGTTATTTAGAATTATGATTAATTCTTTAGTTTTTATATTCTGAGATAGAAAATTACGAAAAACATTTTTCATGCACTGATCTCTAATTGAACAAGTAATAACCGATATCATCTACTCACTTCCTTTCATATTATTGATTAAATATAGACTGACAACGACCTATAAAATCACTCTATTTTAATAGAGATAGCAGAGGTCAAGACCACCTTTTTGTCTAGTCCCCTGCTAATTCATTGCTCTTTATTTGTTCGTTGGATATGAAAAGTACCATCCTCTCTTCGAACTAACTGATAACCGTGTTCGAGTAAGCGATTGATAAATCCATTTAGTTGTATTCTTTTCGTTGTATAATTACTAATATAATAATCAACTTCTTTTTGATATTCTTCGATGTTGTGGCCCCAATTCGTAGCAAGATAGCGATCATTCCAAGCTACTTTATATCCCATTTTTTTCACACCCATTGAGAAAAGTGAATCTGCCGGAAACCTCCACTTTCCTTTTTCAACGTTTTTCCATCTAAGCCCGCGTTTTATCAACTCTTTTCGAACGATACAAGTTGTTCCTATATTTTTCGGACTAATAAACACAACTTGATTCTTTCTTTGTAATTTTACCCCTGGTCTGCTCGCCCATATTTCACCTTTTTCAATTTCCGGTTCTAGTGAATATAGGGAAAGTTGACCTACATTTTGAAATACACCCATCTTTTTTAGTAACTTTTTATCCCAACCAGGTCGATACTCGAGATCATTCTCAGAGAAATGAAAATATCGATAATTATTAATGTCAACGTGATTAAGTACTATATTAAAAGCGCGCCCACCCATGTTTTTATTTAAATAAAAAACTTTAAATTTATATTTTTTGGCTAACCTTTTAAGGAGTAATACAGTTTGTCTATTTGATGCATTATCTACAACATAAAAGTTGTGAGAAACAGAAACTGTACGAAAATAAGAATGAATTGACTTCTCTAATAATTTAGGTCTATTCCAACTTAACATGATTGTAAGAATGTCAATTGGTTTAACCACCATACCTTCCTCCTCCCTGTTAGTATGTTATTCAATTAAAAGTAACTCGATTGTGCCAAAGACTATATCATAGATAATAAATGGATGAAGAGATAAGAAAAATTGAGTATCAAAAATAAGAGATAAAATGATTAATAGGAGAGGATAAAAAGAGCATGCAAAATGAAAAGTAATTACCTCAGCTTTTAAAAAATGTACTAGAGGTAACGTGGGGTTTATAGTTGTCTGTATAAATTACTTGTTTTCCCTTCAAAACAATCTCAATATTACTTATTTTCCAAGTATGAGTATCAAGATTCGATCTCCTTATATGTGTATAATTTGATTTACTCGTTGAAAAAATTTTGTATCCTTTTTGTCGACATTGTCTTAAAAATTTCACATCGGTTCCTGATTTCTCCTTTCCAAACTTCACATTTTCCCAAATTTCTTTTTTAAATACTAAAGTTCCTCCTGCTACCCAGTTTGAATAACAATTTTCACCTTTTTGAAGGGTTACTAACATTTTCTCTGTTTCAATATAAGCAAAAAAAGATGTTTTCCCTACAATATCTGCAACATAATTATGGAAAGCACTTTCAACTTCATTTAGAAAAAATGGAGAGTAAAAATCATCATCATCAAATTTTGCAATGAAGGGAAATGTGCTTTTTTCAATTCCGTAATTTAAACATTCTCCAAGAGTTAATTCTTCAGAAACTTGATAAACACTTACATTTTCATACGCTTTTGCTTTTTCTCTCCAAGTCTCAATATCCATATCATCTTTGTTTAATACAATAATTAATTCTTTATCTTTTAAACGTTGATTATGATAATTTTCAAATACATTATCTATATATTCCGACCTAATTGTGCAAGTAATAATAGATACCTTCATTGTCTCCCCTACTTTCTTACAGGTGTAATAAATTTCCATCCTTACTTTTATAGGATATTTTAAAAGTAACCTAAGTAAAGTTTGTAATCCGTAGCTGAAGTCTGTCGATTATACTGTCTTAACCATAATATGTTTCAAAAAATAATCTGATTGGACAATTGTGTGCATTTGACAGTATTCAATTAAAATTTCACTAATGGATTTTAAAGAGTTTAATTTGATTCATCAAATTCAAAGCTTTTTAAGCTGTCGCTAATGAATAATTTCAAATGAATTTAAGTACGTGCTCAAAAAAGAAAAAATCGCCCCTTGTTGAACAACCTCATTAATTTAAAACAATATATTATTAAAATGAAATTCCACTAATTCAGTGAATAATTAACCCAAGCACTTTTACTCCATATTCATAAGCTATTATCGAGATAAAATATTCTCATTTAAAGGGGATCATACTTTATCAAATTGAAATACTGTTCTATCATAATAAGTTTTTTCAATTTGTGTTTGTTACCCCTAAAAACCGAAATAAGAGGAGGTATGTAATAATGGGAATCGGTCCAGATCCAGTTGCTGTATGTATTGAAGAGTTCTTGGCAGCAGTTAATGCAGCAATTGCTGCGTTTTTAGCTAGCCCGCAAGGTCCTGGTGATATTACAACATTAACAGCTGCGATTACAGCGGCAACTACAACGTTAGCTGCTTGTTTGACAGCAGCAATAGTAGGTTAATAAAATGACTTTTGCTGTTTGAAAATTCACATTTAAAAGCAGTTCAGGCTGAAGACCATTTTTGTCTTCAGCTCTTTTTAAAATATATTAGCTCTATAAGACCACTTTTTAAGGAAAAGTATAAAAGTCGATCATTCTTAACCTCCCCTCTCTTTATCTTAGCGTTTCACCTCGCTTACATGTATTAATCTCATTCAGCGTTACGGATAAGGAAATATTAACTGGATTGGACATCGCTTATTTAACAGATATAAAGTACTAGCAATCTCTTGATGATACTTAGTGATTTTTGCCTTCTCCTGAAGAAATTCCATCATATAAAAATATAAAACGAAAGAGGGAGCATATGTATAAAAAAAACTCCAATCGTCCGATTATTGGAATCTGTGTTTCAAATGATCAACCGGCTCTTCAAAAGCTCGTAAAAAAAAGGATTGATACTTTTCATGGTAAGGCAACATTTATAAAGTTTTTTCTTAAAGACTTAAATTTTAAGAATCTGAGTGTAAAAGGTGACTATTTGGAAAATAAAAAAGGAAAGTGGAAAAAAGGCATTTTGCCTTTTCCAGATGTCATCTACCTTCAAAGTCATGTTGCTCTTAATGTAGTCAACAAGATAGAAAAGATTATAGGGCGTAAAGTATTTAATTCTTTCACATTAGATAAATTACAAGAATCGAAATTACTCGCAAAGCATAATATACTGCAACAACACCTTCCACATACACAAAAACTAAATGAAATGCACTTACAAAATTTTTTGACCAAGTATGAAAATATTGTTCTAAAACCTATTTATGGAAAAACTAGCATTGGGTTAATTCGAGTAGAGTTGCAAGAATCCGGAAAGATTATAGCTTTCTATAGGGAAATTAAAACAATGCAAAAAGCAGAATTCAAGTCTTACAAAGATTTTTGGAATTGGTTTTCTAGGAATTTCTTTCGTAATAATTATATGATGCAGCAAGGTATTCAAACGATGAAATGGAACGGAATGGCGACGGATATTCGGCTGAATATGAATAAAAACCGTAATGGTAGATGGGAAGTGTCTGTATTGTTGTTTCGTATTGCATCAAACAACAGTCATTTAATCCCTGGCCCATTAGCAGTTGTCCCTTTAGCCAGATTAACCAACTTCAACTTTAAAAAAGAAAAAATAGCCAATATGGAAATGTCAATTAAAACTCTCGGGTTTAAAATTTGTAATGCATTAGATAAATCTGGACATCATATGGCTGATCTAGGAATTGATCTCGGCTTTGACGAAGATGGACACTTATGGATTTATGAGGTAAATTCTCTTCCGCATCCAATACTGGGTGTACAGGATGATTTTTCATTAACTAGACCTCTCGAGTATGCTCATTACTTAGCCTTAAAAAAATAATTTCTTTAATATATGAAAAGACGTCCAATTTCTTAAGGAGGGAAGATAAATTGTTTGAAAATGTATCAATTCTTATCCCCTATCAACCTGATAATGGACAAAGAGATATAATATTCAAGTGGATTAAAGAATTTTATAAAGTTACCATGCCTAAAGCAGAATTATGTATACATGTATCGAACGATGACCTTTTCAACAAGAGCAAAGCAATAAATTTAGCCGCTAAAAAAGCTACAAGGGAAATATTTGTAATTGCTGATGCTGATATGATCTATAACCCTTCCATTATCCCTTATTCAATTCAATTACTAGAACAACATTCATGGATTATCCCTTTTCAGAAAATTCAATATTTATCACAATACACTTCAAGTAAATTATTAAAAACAAATCCAGATTGGCCACTTAAGATAGAAGATGAAAAAATTCATTATATAGTAAAGAAATATGCCCCTAATGCGATATCTGGTGGAATAAATATTCTATTCCGTACTAGCTTTAACAAAGTAGGTGGTTTTGATGAACGCTTTGTTGGTTGGGGAGGCGAAGATGACGCTTTTTGCTATGCAGTAAATACATTGTGCGGACAATTGAAACGAATTAATCAAGAAGTCTATCATTTATGGCACCCAAAAATCGGATGGGAGAAGAGTCCTAATGCTATAAATAATCGCAAGCTCTTCAAAAAATATAAACAGGCAAATGGCAACAAGAAAAAAATGTGGGAATTAATCAGAACTCTATAACTTAAGAGAGTATAAATTATTTTGTTTTAATGGGAATTGCTCTTAATAAATTAAAAAGGCTTTAGGTGGAGAGGCTCCAACCAACCGCTTAGGCAGTTAATTCGGGCTTTAGGCGGTCTTTTAAAATGAATGGCTAGCTGTGATATCCATTTTTTCCAACCTGTCACCAGCATAGTCCATTTTTTTTGAAGTCTCTATTGTAGTTAAACAAATAAACTTTCTCAAAGCCTTATCCTTTGAATAGGCTATTTTTTTTGTTATCTTTCTAAGCTGTTAATTAGGATTTCTTCACCCCCTCTATATTTTAGGTCTGTACAAACTCCTAGCCAAAAGCTAGGACTATTCTCACCAATCCAAATACCGATAATTTCCTTCTAACCGGACATGGAGATGCCCAAAACACTGTAGGTTGCCTTATTGATCATTCGATTATCTCTTTGCATTTTGAAATAAATTACAACTAAAAAAAAGGATACACACGGTCTAAAGGACGTGATTGCCACTCTGAAATCAAAGGCATCCTATCCTTAATTAAATTTTTCAGCATTCCATGGACGTCTTCAACTGTTTTTACCAATTCTTTAATCGTGTTGGTTGCGTAGTCTTGCATAAATAACCATCTTCTCATTGGAAATTATAACCACATATACAAATCTCCTTACACAATTTAACTTTTACTTCCATCAAAAAAGAAGTATCAAGGTCACACATTAACCTTTGATACTTCTAAAAAATACTTATTGCGACATTTCTTTTAGTTCCCTTCATAGTACCTGAACTTAACTAGTTGCTACGGCCGCAGCAACCTCCTTTTTTTATTACGGTCTTTTGTTTAGGCTTTGATTCTATAATAGTAGGTTTCACAGCAGTGTTAACAGGTTTATTATTTTGTTTTATCACTCTTTTTTTCTTCAAAACCAACATCTCCTTTTCTTTATATTTCCCATTTTATGCATCCTCTCCGAAAAGGGTTTAGACTAAGATGTTGGTTCTATTAAAAATGGACATTCCTTATAAGTTTCATGTTTGATACGAAAACATTTTATTTTTGGATTCATTGATTTATAAGAAATAATGACCATAAGTACATGTTCATTGAAATGATTAGCAATGTCATAGCTTGAAGGGACGGGTGCTGTAGTAGGGTGTGAATGATAAACAGCTAGGATTTTTTCTTCCTGTTTTTCAATGAGTCTCATAGTTTCTTCTATTTTCTTCTCCCCTACAAAAAAACGTCTATCTGATTTAATTTCATTTTCCAACGGCCACACAGACTGAACTTTATCTTTTTTTCCTGCTAATAAACCACACACTTCATAGGAAAGGTTTAATTTTCCATGTTCAACTATTTCTTTATAATAGCTAGTAGGAATAATGATCTTATCATATTCCATAAACCTCCCCCCTCGAAAAAAGTGTTTGGTTTATTACTCCTTCTCTAATTATCTTCTTTATTATTCTCAGAATTATTTATAGTTTCGTTGTTTGTCTGTTTAATTTGGGCCTTGGCTTTATTAGTTGACCTCTGAGCCTTTTGATTTGGTGTTATTTGATTTATTGAGTTTTGTTGTCCTGGAACTGAATAGGGTGATTTGTTACCTTTGCTAGCCTTATTTTGCAACTGATTCTTCACATTAAACTCTCGCGGTTGGATCGGGACACCAGCATTCATTGACCCACGTTTAATCTGCCTACCTTCAAGAGGAGTTCCTTTTCGCTGTAACTGTTGAATAGGATCTTGACGCAAAGGCATCATCCTATTTCCTCCACTTGAATAAGGCTGTATGCTCTTAGAAGATTGCAGGATGTTTTGAAGTTGTCTATAACTAGATGGTTGTGTTTTCTTATTTTGGTTTACATTAGCTGTATTTGCTGTATCTTGATTATTAGTTTGTTGTTTCAATTGGGCGATTTCTTCTTTAAGTACATTTAATTCATTGTTTCCATCTTTAATAGAAGAGATTGAAGCATATTGAATGTCAACCATTTTATCTATTTTTTTTAGTATATCGGAAAAATCAATATTACTAACTTTGCTCATTAACAGACTTACATCCTGTTTTAAGTCGCGCATCGTATCATTAACTAATTCCACATGGGTTGTCATAATTTCAACCTTTTTCTCATATTCATGTATCTGCACATCTTGTTTTTCCTTCATTGTTTTGATTTCTCCTTTTAATGTTGAAACTTGATTTTTCAACTCTTCATATTCCTTTTTAGGCAGAAGATAATCTTCAATTACACCTTCACCCTTTAATGCTTCTAACGTTTTCTTGTACGAAACAAGCTTTTGCTTCAAGGATTCTATATCTTGAGTGCTGCTATACCTAGACTGTTCCATTACTCATCACCCTTCTAAAGCATTTTATATTTTCCCTCTTGAAACGTGACAAATCTAAAGTGGCCAATACAATTCATACTAAAATGTGCCTATACCCTGCTTTGTTGATTATTCCTATGAAATGTATCTCCAGAATATTTTCTTTTTTCTATAATGTGTAATCAAATAAAAAGATAAAGGTATTCCTCTGTGCAGTTCATAATAATACGGTACTTTTTACATAACATTACATTTGGATTTTATACTTTTATCTAAAAAGAGGCTGATAAATAGGCTATTATCAGCTTTTTCAAAAAAACTACTAAACATGTAACCATCTTTATTTATTATCATATGCTACAAGTGAAAAGAAATTAATCTTATTCGGAGGTGTTTGCTAAATGCAAGCGAAAAATTTAAAAGGGGGCCAAGAGCTCCTTTGTATCAATACGGAGAAAGTATATGATTGGATTATAAACGAGGCATCGTTTGATCTAACTTTAGATGATGTAGAATTGCCATTTATTAATGGAACTCAATTAACGTGTGATGACATTGACACCGTTACTTGTGAAGTTGAGACAAACGAGTCTGAAATTCTCAACAGAGAAGATCGTCCTTTTATCATTGATGGTACGCAAATTACACTTCAACTTGTAACCATTCAAAAGAACTTTGAGGTAACAATTTTTGTAACCACAACAACTGGTGCCACTGTTGAAGCTGGAACTTTCCCGTTCACTCGTTGTGAACAAGTCGTTTTATGTGCTCCAGAAGGAACAGATGTTAACGTTACCTATACGGATGTAGATTGTTTCGTTTGCGTATTTAATTGTGATGATGTTACTCCTGGAGTAGGTATTGATCTTGGAGTGACTGTACGTTTATGCCAAAGCATTCAATCAACATTCCCAGTTACACTTGAGCTAGTAGCTGACTTCTGTCAACCTAGAGATATTTTACCATTTACACCTGTATGCCCTACTCCTACAATTCCACCTCAATGCCCAGTTCTTTTCCCAACTAATGGTGATGAGGATTAATCCTAATGCATACAGATAATGAGAGGAGGAATCACTCCTCTCATTTATTTTTTTAAGAGGTGATATTAATGACTAATAAAAATATATCGGAACTAAAGCAATTAATTTCGCAACTAAACAATGATACAGCTTCTTATTTATCTGAAATGAAGGATTTAGTTTCTATTATTAAAGAAAAGCAAAAGATGAATGTAGTTAGTTATTTTACATATTCATTCAGCATCTCCCACCAAAAGGATCAGGAAAACTTGCTTATTGGTACTTATCATATTCACAACTTAGGGAATAAATTACTTTCCAATCCATATATTTGTATAAAACTTTCACAAGATTCTCCCTTTTCCTTTTCTGGAAAGTACGTAAATAAAAAATCAAACTTCTCAAAGACACCAGATACGTGGGAACGACTAAATGAACAAACGGATAAACACGAATACTGGCTTAAACCTATTAGCAAAAAAGTGATTGAACCTTCAGAAATCCTTTCATTTCCAAACTTCCAGGTAAAATGGCTTCCAAAAGAATCATACTCAGGTAGTATTATGGGATTTACCTATTGTGATGAATTTAAAGAAGGGATTCCTGCTGTTAATCAAATTTATGTTAACGGATCGTGAAATGAGGTGTACATTATGAATAGTGAAGATCAAGAACAAGAACTAATTTTCAAACAATTAACTCGTCATTTTTTACAGGAACAGCTTGAACAACTAAAGGGAAACAAACCAGATAAAAATAAAAGTTTTGTTTATTTGGAAAGCACCACTTTAAATATTCTGCTAATTTATTTCTTGATGCATTTGAATGCTACGAACAGAAATGAACCTATAAGTAGCTCTAGCAATGATTTTCTTCCAGAAGAAATACTGGAAGAACTGAGTACCCTTATCCATCAAAATAAGGAAGGATTTGAAGACATTATAAACCGCTTGAAAGAAGAATCTTAAGAACTTAGTTATTTACTCTGTCTTTTAAATAAAAGGACAATAAGACATGTAACCCATACATTCTATCATCATATAAATATTGTACATTCCAGCAACGGTTTGTAATGAAATACAATGTATTTACGGGAGGTTACTAAATTGCATTCAAATAATAGTAGGATTACCGATACGATCCAGCTTCAACAAAAAATTATCTATTTTAAATCAGAACTTACTAAGTATCAAGCGAAAGTTAAAGATTATGAGAATAATTATCACTATTCCCAATTAAAGGTTCTAAAAGAAGAAAATCTTCAATTAATGGACGAAAAAGAGGCAATTTCCCTAGAGTTAAAAACATCGAGAGAAGATTATGAAAAAACGATTGCGGATCTGAGAAGTAAAATAGAAACACATGCTGAACAGGAACAATCTTACAATTCTACACTTTCTCAAAAACAACAAGAGATTGAAAAATTAAAAAAAGATAGAAAGACAAATGAAAAAGAGCTAAAAATAAAGATTGATCATTTAACCAAGGAGAAGCAAACTTCCCTAAATAAGATATCTGAGCTCGAGTCCTTCCTGCAAAAATCAAACAAAGAAAGAGATACTGCACAACACCAGCTAACTGAAGAAATTCAACGCATAAAAAATGAGCTTCATAATTCTAATAATACTAAAACGCACCTTGAGAAAGACAATCATAAATTAAAGGAAGAGATAAAAAATCTAACCTCTAAAATCATACAATTGGAAGAAGCAAATACGATAAATAAAGACCTCGAATTGCTAGTCAGCGATTATGAATCCAAACTAGAAGAGGCTCTGCAAAGACATCAACAACATGAAGAAGCAATTTCCGAATTTAAACAAGAGAACAGCAAGCTAAAAACCATTACTAGTCAGCTAGAGCATGAGCTTACAGAAAACAAAAAACAGAATAATGAATTAAGTGAAAAAGTACTAGTTTTACAAGAAATTAGTGACAATTACACATCCCTACAAAAAACACATGAAATACTAAAAGAAGAAATGAAAACTTCACAAGATAATTTAAATGAGATGTTTATAAAATTTAATGAATCAAATTGGGAAATCGATTCATTACTGCCTAAAAATACATCTCAAATTACTACTGACACTGATATTAATGAACTGGACATATTGAAACAATTAGAGTATCAATTTAAGGAACTTCTAGAACAATCCTTTGATTACGAGGAACAATTAGATTCAAAATTTCTTCTTATCAATGAGCTAGAGAACAAATTAACAGAACTAACCAATGAAATTGCTGAAATACAAAATAACATTCATCAAGAAGAGTCGAATTGCAAACAATGATGATTTAAAGCAACAACATAATAGAAAGTAATACAGGTCTTGTGTGAATTGTTATTCTCTTTAGGAGAATTACATTTACATGAGACTTTTTTTGGTGTTATTCCATCAGGTTTCTTATTTGTCTTTACAAAGTACTAAACAACTATTTTTTGCATAAATAAAGCCTGCTGTTTGGCCCCTTGTCCCTTTTGCTTTTAACTAAATGAATGTAAATACAACAAGGAAGCAACCATACAATTTATTGAAAAGGAAGAAGACCTTAAATTCTTCTGTTCAATTCACTTAATTAATGTCTTCATCCATACCTAAACTTCTTTAACAATTATCAAACAACTATTCAATTTAAGCCTTTCCTCTTAAGCAGCAACCTCCCCTTCTAACACTCTTGGGTGCTGCATTAGCTTGAGATGCTTTTGTTATATCGCTACTTGCCGATTTTCGAGTACTCTTCACGGGTCTATTAATAATAATCGGTTGATGAGATTTCACTTTATATCACTCTCCTTATCTTTTATCAAAGTAATTGCTTCATGCTATCTGTGAATATTTTTCTCTTCCTTACTTTTTAGTTCATCGAAATTGAAAGCAACGCTTCTATTGCAATCGAAAGATCTCTCCATATTATATTCAGATCGTGTTTCTTTGTTTAGACTTCTGTTCAAAGCAATGCTATTTATAATTTCCTCTCATTTTTTTGTTTTTTCTCACACTTTAAAGCCTGCTATGGATATTTCATAGCAGGCTTGCTTGCTGAGCCATTTTTGAAGATGCTCTAATATTCAGCTTTCGATTGGATAAATGCTGCAGCTCCTGCAACAGCAAGAATAATAAGCAAAAGATTAAATAATGGAAAGTAAAAATAAAGCAAAACGACTCCAAGTGAAGACCAAATACCAACACACCAATGACAGCTGAGAAGCACTCCAAACCAATAACGTAACCCTTTTCCTTTAAATTCAATACTTTCCACTAATTGACCCGCTTCATTTTCTTGATAGCTCACCGATAAAAATGGCCTTCGAATAAAAGAAGTGATCTCATCAAAAACAATTAGTCGAGTAAGTCTATAAGAAGCCAGAATTAAGATTACTAAGTCAATCCAATCGATCCCAAACATACCTATCTTCCTTTCACCCTTTTTTCACAATTAACCTTACTAAGACACTTTCGACGTTACGATAAATTGTATTTACATCAATTTATACTCAAGGTTATATTGATTCTTTTATGTATTTTCCTCCTGTAATTTATAATACGAGTGATGTCATATTTTAGAACCTTAGGATCTATTCCTTATAACTCTTTCACAAATGATATGTGTTTAATATTACAAGTGTGATTGTTTATAGATATAAAACAGAGACTCTAAGCCAACGAGTGATTTGAAAGGAGGCGCTTAGACTTCATTCAAGATTGGCCTCCTGGTCGTAAAGAAAAACCTGATGTTCAGAACATATTCATAGCTAGTTTTCCCGCTTTTTTATTCTATGCTTTTAAGTTTTTTCATTATCTGTTTTGGATTATATCCAACAACCCATTCTTCACCAATCTCTAATTGCGGCACACCCTTATATCCCGTAGCTTTGATCATTTTCTCCATTTCCTCAGGGTGTTTGCTTACATTGACAACTTTATAGTCTACTCCTTGCTTATCTAGATATTTTTTGGCCATTGTACAGTAATAACATATCTCCTTGGAATAAATCGTTACTTTTTTATCCACTGTAAAAATCTCCCTTAACTCTATTTTTCTTCTTCCACATTCCAGCCTTTATATAGATGATAACGTTGGTTCAATAACTTAAAACTCTTTACTATTAAAATATGAAAGATTTTTAAAAACGAGAGGGCTACACAACTAAGAAAATTTATTAATTTCAAGTAACTAAATAACCCAAATATAGAGGTTAACAAAAAAGTTGAATTATTTAACATTTTGGTTAACATTGCAACAATAAATGAGACGTTGCTGTTGTGTGAATTTCATGCAACGGGCGCAAAATGCGTCTCTAGTGCACGACATAAAAGTCTGCTCTTTAAGTTACTCTTTGTGGTTTTTAAAGGGCATTAGGGTATCGTGTAGGGCCATTGCATCCACCTTTTTAAAGACCGGACTATAGCTTAACAAAAGAAAAAGCCTCCTCTTAAAGAGAAGGCTTATACCGAATTAGTGTGATAATTTTAATGTTCGTGTTCTTCTATCCCAACTTTAGCTTTAATAACGTATTGTCCATGAAATCCTTTACTATCATCTTTTATTTCTCCAACTGATACGGATTTTCCTTGCTCCAAGAGGTCTCTTACAATATATTTCAAATCTGAATTAATCATTTTTAACAGATCCTTCATTTTTCTCTCCTCCTTTCACTTTATCTAATTCTGCTTTAAGTAAGCGATTTTCTTCCTCTAATGATTTAGCTTTTGTTGATAAATATGGATCACTTTCCCACCAATCTAAACCAATTTCCTTTGCTTTGTCTACGGATGCAATAATTAATCTAATTTTAATCGTCAGTAGTTCAACATCTGCTAACGATATTTTAATATCTCCGGCGATTACAACACCTTTATCTAAAATCTTCTCTAAAATATCTAAAATGTTACTTGATTGAGAAGAATGTTGGATGGGCATATGTGTTCCTCCTTAGGGTAAAGTGCGCGTTCAAACATGGAGATGCAATAGTTCCACTTATTGCTTCGAGGTTGTTCAAAGATCTTTTGAACAACCTCTTAAAGCAAATTCCCAATTGGTCCTAGATCAATATTTAAGTCTTCTCCTTCCAAGTTAAAAGCATGTTTTAATTCCTCCATCTTCTCCTCAAGTTTCATCAACGTGAAGCCAAGCTCTTCGATTTCTTGTTCAGAAAGGGTATCACCTTCCACTCGGCGTAGTGCTTGACGTTCAACAAGCTGTCTCAAAAGCTCAATTACAGTTAATACCAGTTTCGCTAATCCCTGTTCTATGTTTTCTGAGTTGAAATTCACCTTTTCACCCGGTATAAGATTTGATCCATTCATCATGATACCTCCATGGTTTTATAAGGTTTCTCTAACTACCTATTATTCTTTTCCTGTTATTCAGAGATTCAACTGAAGTAACAAGTAAACGTAAATCTACATAAACAAGATCAATGTTAGCAACCGAGATTAGTATTTCTCCACTTATCGTAACGCCCTTATCTAGTACAGCATCCAAAATATCTAACAAACTAACATCTTTATTTTGACTTAACCGTAATTCATCCATTCCTCACGATTTCACTTCCGAAAAGTCATATGGAGGCCATGGCCCGGTACATTCTAATAAAAAACCTATTTTTTCAAATTCCTTCTGGATCTGTAGAACGTCCGATTTGAATTTTTTAGTAGCGTCACCATTATTGATTAAATAGACTCCGTTCCAGACCATATCTTCCTTTTTGCCGGTTATTTGCTTATTCCAGATTTTTTTAGGTGTATATTGATCAGAACTATTAACAAGTTTTTCGTGTATTTTATTGGTTAACGTTTCAATCTCCTCATATACACTTTGTGTTATCTGCAGATCAAATTTTTTCTTCATTAAAAATTGTTTTCCAGGCGACATTTCACTTATTTTTTGTTTCGTTTCCTTGATTAAAGGATTGTTTTCATTCACATAGTTTGTGACTTTTTCTTTATCGCAATAGATTTTCACATTCCAACCTTCTCGATTTTTAAAATAAGAAAGTAAACGACAAATATTTTCTTCCTTCTGACTTAGCTCATCCTTAAGACTTTTCTCATTTGAATAAATCGTACAGAATTTCAAAGGCAAAACAGTACAACTATTATGGAGACTTGATATGACATCGTGATGATGTGTTGCTTTGACCGTTATCCAACTTGGATCTTGGGCATATTCTTCAATACGTTCCTTTGAAAAGTCATGATTATCTAGGTTACAAACAACAGCTGTTAGTTGACCGAATTCTTTTAATGAGATGCTATGTTTATTATCAATTCCTAACTTTTTTATAACAGGAAATCTCTCCTTTTCTTTTGTAGAAACTAAGGCATAAACATAAATACGCTCATCCTTATTATAGAAAGTTGACATTGAAGTCCCTCCTATTCTTCTAATTCATCCAACTTCTCTTGTTCTTTTTCCTTAGCAACCTCGTAACGCAAGAGCAACTCTTCTTCTCTTTCTTGATAATATTCCTCTGTTATTTCGTCCATCTCTAACAGCGTTTGTAGTTGGATAAGCTGTTGTTGGATAAAGTCAAGATCATATAGTTCCCGATCTGCTTCTTCTTTGATGATCTCTCCCACTTTTATTACTGCTTTAAATGGAAGAGTAAACAGTTTATGGAGCATCGCTATCCCTCAATTTTCAATTTAATATTTATAAAATTATATGGAGGCCATGGCCCTGAATATTTAAAATCAACCTTATCCCCCCACTTTTGATAACATTCATTTACCTTCTGATCAAACTCAGTCTCTTTATGACAATCAATTAAAAAGGCAGCATTTAGTAACATTCTTTCAGTCAAAACATCATTTTGCTTGGAGGAAACTGATAGCTTAGATAATGGTGCAAATACATCAGAAACGATTTGTTCCTGAAGAGAACTAAAATAATTTCTTGTTAGATCTCCTAACTTAATTCGATCATAGAAAGCTGCATCTTTAGGTTTATTCTTAATTTCTTTTTTTAAATGAAAGATACTTGCATTTTTCTCAATCTCGTTTTTTAACCATTCTTTTTTTCCAATAACTTTTACTCCAACTTCGATTTTATTTTCAATTTGTGGAAATAGTTGATTGAACTGAATGTACAATTTTTCCAATAAAATTTTAACGTCTTCTTCCGTTTTAAATACATTTCCAAAACTTATCGGAATAACAGCATGTTCTTTCATGACAGATGAAACGACAGTTTGGTGTGCTAGAAGGTTTTCTTTTTTGGGAGTGTAAATTTTTAATGGAACTTTCGCAACGACCATTGCAATATCTTTATAGTGGACGGTATATACTTGTGTTTGTTTGTTTTCAAATTGAACAAAACCAAAAGTCGAAGGTTCTCGCTTTTTTATAGAACAAAATGTGTAGACCCCTACCTTATTTTTCACTATTCCACCCCCTAATATCATTTAATTTCGAAGTAATTACAGCAAAATAGAATGCTAGTTCCTTTTTCCAATTCCAGCTGACCTATTAATTTATTTCAGTCTTGAATCTTTTCCTTATTCATCTTTTGGTATCGAGCTGCGCGGTCGTAAACTTTGTCTTTTAAAAGACGTGATTTCCATGTTTTTATTTAATTGAATATGATATTCACCGAGTATTTGATCTTTGGCATGCGATTTCATATAGTCGTTTTCTTCAATGACTTCAACAAAAACATCCCAGCCATTATCAGTTATCTCAATAGAAGTTACTTTGTGTACAGGCAGTAAATGTTCTCCGAAGAATTTCTTAATTTTCTCTAAAACTTCTATGATTTCCATAACCTCACCCTACTTTCAAATATCAAACCAAGGCATGCGACTGCCTTGGCTCTTCAACATTTAGACACTAATGGGTTCTTCTTCCTTAAGTAACCCAACCGCTTCGGCATAACGTAACCATGTATCCACACTTGCAATAACGACACGAGCTTCAATAGTAAGCAGTTCTATTCCGACAAGTGAAACTCTTGCAAAGATATCGATAACGACACCCTTATCGAGAATTATTTCGATAACATCAGCTAAACTTGAAGAATCTGTACTTTTTTTAATAGTAGCCATCTTCTACCTCCTTTTCTGATAGATTAAAGGAAAGCTGCCCATTTTTTATTTATCTTATGGGCGCATGATAAATGTGTTACTACATTTGAATTCAGGCATTTCCTCCCTGCTATATCTTATGTATTTCGAGAATAAAAGGAATGGTCGTATTCCTCGTTATCATTTTAAAAATAAATTAATTAATTGTGCGTTGTTCCTATACCAATCTAATTAGGATGCATAAATTAATTTATAGACATTTTTCTAAATGGAGTGATCAAAGTGGCCAAAATCAGAGTTTACGAAAGACCCAAAATAAATTACTATCCGAAAAGATTAAATCTTAAAAAGCCTCCTAGAGCTACCGTGAACCGATGCCAAAAAAATGTTGATGATTATAATAATGAAAATCGCCAGCAAGACCGGTGCGAAAAAAATCAAATATTAAAGGGTTCAACATCACCTCAAACAACCATCGCCAAATCAGGCACTAAAATCCAACTAGATCACCTTTCAAATATTTTCCAATCAGAACAAACACAATCTCTAATCCTAAATTGGCTCAAACGTTTACTAAAACAAAAAAGTATAGATAACAAATCCTAATGGAAATAAAGTTACTAGTAATATATAGTCAAATTTATCTCATTAATAAATTTGACTACAAAAAAAAACTAATATCGAGGGCACTGAAAAAGTCCCTTTAAGACAAAAAAGGTGTCGCTACAAATCAAACGGACACCTATTATTTTGATGTAGAAAAATGCAAACGCTATAATGAAGGCGCTAAGGTTAAAGTTATTCTGTCCGTATCAAATCAAATGAACATACAGAACAGCGAAATTTCATGAAAGCGACTATTTTAAAGAAAAGCTAAAGAACGCTATAAAATAAAAGCTAAAAATAGTAAACTAAAACACAGACACGGGTCTGAAATTTCATCATCTTCGGGTCGTATTGGTATAGAAATGCAAGGAGCAATGGCAATATCAGTCTAAAAACGATATTGAAACTACTGGGGTAAACACTAGGAAAAAAGCCACACAATCATTGAAAAGACGACTCTATCATTCAGAAAATGAATGTGAGTCGTCTTTTTTGATACAGATAATTAATACAAGTATAGATATATTAAAAAGTGAGTTTCAATTACTTCAATACCACTTATTTTAAGGAGAGCGTAAGAAGTTTTGTGTAAATGGTTATACTTTCCAATAAGGAGATGATCATTTATGCAAGACTACGCAAAC